>JANMCS010000021.1:0-4466 GCA_031361405.1 Betaproteobacteria bacterium | reverse complement strand
CGCGATCGCCGGCACCGGCGTGATCCATTTGTTTGAAGATTGGCTGCGCCCCCATCTGGACAGCGGGACCATGGAGCCCATGCTGCAAACTTGGTGGCGACGCTTTTGGGGGCCTTTTCTTTACTATCCAAGCCGTCGCCTACTCCCTGCGCCTCTTCGCGCCTTCATCGACTTCGCGAAACTGGTGGATTCGGATTCGGCATCTTGATCGGACAAAAACGACTGCGTCCAGTTGTGATGAGTCCAGCGGTTGTTTACCAACGCGGTGAGCCTCGACATGGGAACAGCGCCGCCGATGCTCTCGTGTGGGCGGTGCCAGTTGTAGTGATGGTTCCAGCATTCAAGCGTCAGCGTTCGTTCGAATGCTGGTAGGTGAAGCCTTGGGCCTCCTCGCGTAGTGCGGACGCGATGAAGCATTCGGCCTCGCCGTAGATCATTTCGTTTGGTCTCTCTCAGAGAGTTTTGACCAACGAGCACAGACTTCAAGGGATGCTGATCGGCAGGCCAACACTCCAAGTGTCAGGCAGTCTGGCTCGGGATAAGTTCGGCCGGCCGGTTGTTTCCGGGGCCGGTCCGAAAAGGTCGCTACCTTTCTTGTGCTTGCAGCATGCCCTTGGCAGAGATGGTTAGCAGGCTGTTGAAATTCGATTGATTTCGAACGCACTTTGCGACCGAAATCAAACGAATTTCAACAGCCTGCTAACGCCTCGTCCCTCGGTTCATGATGCAGGAGGTCCGTTCCGGATCTCCTGCACGCCACGCCCATCTGCAAGTTGATTTGCAGTGGCGAAAGGCCCTGGTGGGTGCTATTCGGACTTGCCGAAATGGGCGGGGCGCTTTTCCAGGAAAGCGGTGATGCCCTCGACGAAGTCCGGCGTTCCGGCGCAGGCGCCGAAGCTCACCGCTTCCGCGTCGAGATGCGCCGACAGCGAATTCGCCAGTGATTCGCGGACAAGTCGCTTGGCGTTGCGCATCGCCAACACGGGAGCATCCACCAGCGAGCGCACGATGCGCTGCACTTCGCCATCCAGTTCCGCCGCCGGGACGACGCGGTTGACGAGGCCGAATTCAAGGGCTTTGGCGGCGTTGAACCGCTCGCCCAGCAGCATGATCTCCATGGCTCGCCGCGTGCCGACGAGGCGCGGCAATGCCCACGAGCCGCCGCCATCAGGCGTCAGTGCAATGTTGCGATACGCCGACGCAAAGTAGGTGTCGTCGCTGGCCACGACCAGGTCGCAGGCATTCATCAGCGACAGCCCGAATCCGGCTACGGCACCATGCACGCGGGCCACGACCGGATGCGGCATCCGGTGCAGCATCTCGATCGCGGGATGCAGGCGGCCGATGATGGCGCGGAAATTGGCTTCGCGCTGCGGACCGGGGTTGCCGAGTTCACCGGCGAAGGTGCGCAGGTCGCCGCCGGCCATGAAGTGCTTGCCGGCGGCACGGATCACCACCACCCGCAATGCATCGTCTGCGGCGACGTCCGCCGTGGCCGCGACCAACGCATCCATCATCGCGAAGTCGAGCGTGTTGAGTGCGTCGGGACGGTTCAGCGTGATGGTCGCGACCGCGCCATCGCGTTCAAGCAGCAGGGCATTGGACATGGGGAGGGGCGGCGGCGCAAATAAAAAGTCTAGCACGCAGTCTTGTTGCCAGCGACCGCGCGGGAGACCGCCAACCGCGGACTGATGCGTGGCTTGGCGGTGCGCGGCGTGACGTTCGCGCCGGCAAAATGGGCGAGGGCCGTGGCGACTGTGGCGAAGTGGATATCGACGATGTCATCGATGCTCTCGGCGTAACCGCCGGCCATCGCAATGGCAACGGGGAGGTGCAGGGCACGCAGCGCGCCCAAAACGAAGTCGTCGCGTTGTTGCAAGCCCGCCTTGGTCAACGCGAGCTTGCCGAGGCGATCGCCGCGGTACGAGTCGGCGCCGGCCAGGTAGATCACCAGTGCCGGTTGCGCGCGTTCCAGCGCCAACGGCAAGGCCACGCCGAGCGTGGCGAGATACGCGGCGTCGGCGGTGCCATCGTCCAGTTCCACATCAAGGTCGGAATGCGCCTTGCGAAACGGAAAATTGCTGCGACCGTGCAGTGACAATGTGAACACGCTAGCGTCGCCGGCAAAGATCGACGCGGTGCCATCGCCCTGGTGCACGTCGAGATCGACGATCAGCACATTGCCGATCGCGTCCTCCGCCTGCAGTGTGCGCGCCGCCACGGCGGCATCGTTGAACACGCAGAAGCCCTCGCCGAACGCGGCGTGCGCATGATGGGTGCCGCCGGCCAGGTTGATGCCGCATCCATGGGCCAGCGCGCTTCGACAGGCCGCGATGGTCGCGCCCGTGGAGCGCCGCGAACGCTCGACCATGGCGGGGGTCCATGGAAAGCCGATGCGCCGCAACGCGGCCGCCTCCAGCGTGCCGTCGAGCACCGCCGCAACATAGCCCGGATCATGGACACGCGTGAGGTCGGTCACCGTGGCGGCGGCAGGCTCATGCAGCAGTGAAGCGGCCACACCCGCCACGCGCTCGCGCAGCGCCGCATATTTGCGCATCGGAAAGCGATGCCCCAGCGGCAGCGGCAACACATACTGGTCCGTGTAGTAGATCCTCATGGCGGGGCGGGCACCGGGGCGCGAAAGGGCGACGATTCGGCCAGTTCCTCGAGTGAGTGGGCCACGTCCACGCGTTCGCGGGCGCAGAAGTCGGCGATCGCCGCGGCGAAATCAGGGTCGCCCACCGCATGCAGTGAATGCGTGGCCACGGGCAGCAGCCCCCGCGACAACTTGTGGAGCCCCTGCGCGCCACCTTCAAAGTGCTTGATGTCCTGCTCGATGCAGAATTCGATCGCCTGGTAGTAGCACGCCTCGAAATGCAGGCCCGGGACATATTCGGTGGTGCCCCAGTAGCGGCCCCACAGCGTGGACGCGTCGTGGATGTCGAGCGCCGCGCAGAGACGCCGCCCGCCACGCGAGCCGAGCACCAGCAGGACGTTGGCCGGCATCGCGGCGCCGATGCGCGCAAAGAACGCCGGCGTGAGATAGGGCGTGGAGTGGTGGGCGCGGTAGGTGCCTTCGTAGCACTGGTAGAAGAAGGCCCAATCTGCGCTGGTGATGGCGTCACCGCGCTTGCGCTCGAACGCGACGCCCGCTTCCAGCAGCCGGCGGCGCTCCTGCTTGACCTTCTTGCGCTTGTCGTGCGCGAAGGCCGCCAGGAAATCGTTGAAATCGCGATAGCCCGGATTGCTCCAGTGGAACTGCACGCCTTCGCGGGTCAGCATGCGCAGCGCGGTGCCGGCGGCGACCTCAGCGGCAGGTGGAAAGAGCACGTGCAGCGACGAGTACGCACCATCGTCCACCAGCGCGACTGCCCGCCGGTACAACGCGGTGCGCACGGTGGCATCGGCGGACAACGCGCGTGGACCGGGCACCGGCGTGAACGGCACGGCACCCAGCAGCTTCGGGTAATAGCGGCGGCCGTGCCGGCGATAGGCCTCGGCCCAGCCCCAATCGAAAACATATTCGCCGTAGCTGTGAGCCTTGGCGTAGAGCGGCATCGCCCCCACCAGCAACGGTCCGTGCCACGCGGTGAGATAGCGCTCCGTCCAACCTGTACGCGGCGTGGCGCAACCGGTGGCATGCAGCGCATCCAGAAACGCATGCGTCAGAAACGGCTGGCCGCCGGTGAGCGCATCCCACGCGGCGGGCGCGATGGCGCGCAGCGGTACATCGTCGCGGATGGCGAGCGTGGACTGCGTGGCGGGGGCGGCGGTAGGCGAACTGGGCATGGCAGGCAGGTCGATTCTGTCTTGATTGGGCCGCATAGGGAAGCCGATCCTGGCGATGTCCACCCGCATGCCGGAACAGACCGGTGCGCGATGCTAGAATCAGTGGCATGAAATTGGTGATCGCGCAACTCAATCAGGTGGTTGGCGATCTGCCGGCCAATGCGCGTGCCATTCTCGACGTGGCCGCACAGGCGGCGCGCACCGGTGCGCATCTCGTCGTCACGCCCGAATTGTCGTTGTGCGGGTATCCGCCCGAGGACCTGGTGCTGCGCCCAGCGTTTCTCGATGCGTGCGCATGCGAACTGGCGGCCATGGCCGCGGTGGTTCACGGTCCCACGGTGCTGGTCGGTTTTCCCGAGCGCGTGGACGGCAAACGCTTCAATGCAGTGGCCGTGCTGCGCGATGGCCGTATCGCCGCCGTGTATCGCAAGCAGTGTCTGCCCAACTACACGGTATTCGACGAGGAACGCTACTTCACGCCCGGCGATGCGCCGTGCGTCTTCACCGTCGATGGCGTTCGCTGCGGGGTCATCCTGTGCGAGGACGTCTGGTTCCCGCAACCCGCCGCGCAGGCACGCGCCGCGGGCGCGCAGGTGCTGGTGGTGCCCAACGGTTCGCCGTACCACACGCGCCAGCAGGCGTTGCGGCGCGACCAGGTGACGGCGCGCGCGCGCGAA
>JANMCS010000016.1:0-2031 GCA_031361405.1 Betaproteobacteria bacterium | reverse complement strand
CGACAGCGCCGCCACCGCATCATCAACTTCGCGCTCGAAATATTCGGCGACTTTGCCAAGCATGTTGTCGAGCGAGCCCGACTCCTCACCGATCTGGATCATCTGCAGCACCATCGTCGGGAAGAGGCCCGTGTTGGCCATCGAATTGGTGAGGCTGGTGCCGGTGCTGACTTCGGTCTGGATTTTCCTGGTGGCCGCCGCGTACACCATGTTACCCGCGGCGCCGCCAACGGCATCCAGCGATTCCACCAACGGTACACCGGCCGCAAACATGGTCTGCAGTGTCCGCGTCCAGCGTGCGATGGTTGCCTTTTCGATGACGTTGCCGATGATGGGGAGCTTCAGCATGATCCGGTCGAAGCCGTAGCGAAACGGAGGGGACCGCCGCAACATGACACCAGTGCCGACCACCGTGCCGATCAGGATCATGAAGCCGAGCCACCACCAGGCCACGACAAACTCGGAAGCCGCCATCACGATCAGCGTGGGTGCAGGCAGGTCGGCGCCGAAACTGGAAAACACCTTCTTGAACGACGGGATCACCCACACCATGATGACCCAGACGACGATGATCGCCACCGTGACCACCGACACCGGGTAGAACAGCGCCGACTTGATCTTGCTCTTGATGGCGAGGATCTTTTCCTTGTAGGTGGCCAGGCGGTCGAGAATGGCATCCAGCGTGCCCGAGGCTTCGCCGGCGGCCACCAGGTTGCAGTACAGGTCGTCGAAGTGCTTCGGATGCTCGCGGAACCCCTGCGCCATCGACGACCCGGCTTCGATCTTGCCCTTGATATCCATCATCAGGCGCGAAAAGCGCGCGTTGCTGTGCCCGCGCGCGACGATCTCGAAGGATTGCAGCAGCGGTACCCCGGCTTTCAGCATCGTGGCAAGCTGGCGCGTGAAGAATGTGATGTCCTTCTCGTTGACCTTGCGTCCGCCGCGGAAACTCTGCTTGCGCAGCTTGACCACGCGGATGCCCTGGCGCCGCAGGTTGGTGGTGACGACCGTTTCGGAGGCGGCCTTCGACTCCCCGCGCACCTGGCGGTTGTTGCGGTCGACACCTTCCCAGAGGAACGTGTATTCCTTGACATCGCGGCGATGGGCTGTGGATGTTGCGGTGGCCATGGCAGTTGTCCTGGAGCGGCGGGCGAGCCCGTCACTCGTTGGTGATCGCCTCGATTTCCTCGAGGGAGGTCATGCCGGTTTTCACTTTCAGCAGACCCGATTGACGCAGGTCGCGAATGCCTTCCTTCTTCGCCTGCACCGCGATGTCCAGCGCATTGCCGTTGCGCATGATCACCTGGCGCATGTCGTCGGTGATCGGCATCACCTGGTACACGCCGACGCGTCCCTTGTAGCCCGAACCCTTGCACTGATCGCAGCCGATGGGTCCGAGCGGCTGCCACGACCCATCCAGGTCTTCGACCGCGAAACCCGCACTCAACATCGTCTCCGGCGGAATATCCTTCGGCTTCTTGCAGGAAGGACAGAGGCGGCGGCCAAGTCGCTGCGCGGTGATCAGGATCACAGACGACGCAATGTTGAACGGCGCGACGCCCATGTTGAGCAGGCGCGTCAACGTGGTGGGTGCATCGTTGGTGTGCAGCGTGGACAGCACGAGGTGGCCCGTCTGTGCTGCCTTGATCGCGATGTCGGCAGTCTCGAGGTCGCGGATTTCGCCGACCATGATGATGTCCGGATCCTGCCGCAGGAACGACTTCAACGCGGCGGCGAACGTAAGGCCGGCCTTGTCGTTGACGTTGACCTGGTTGACACCGGCCAGCTGGATTTCGGCCGGGTCTTCAGCCGTGGAAATATTGACGCCCGGCAAGTTGATTTCCGCAGGGTCTTCGACGGTCGAAATGTTGACACCCGGCTGGTTCAGGATGTTCAGGCAGGTGTAGAGCGACACCGTCTTGCCCGAGCCGGTCGGGCCGGTCACGAGGACCATGCCGTAGGGCCGCTGGATCGCCTGCATCAGGCGGTCCTTTTCGATCTTCTCGTAGCCCAGCGCATCGATGCCGTGCT
>JANMCS010000013.1:0-4163 GCA_031361405.1 Betaproteobacteria bacterium | reverse complement strand
ACCGGCATCACCGACGCGGAGCGCGCCACGCTTGGCGCGTGGATCGCGGGGGGCGCCAAGGCGCCGTAGGCGGGACTTCAGCCTCGCAGGCAGCGGCGGAGGCGCGTGGGTGTAGCCTCGCCGACGGTGGTGTTCGCGTCTTCGATCGTGTAGGCGAGGCTTCAGCCTCGCAGGCAGTGGCGCAGGCAGTGGCGCGACGCTGAAGCCTCGCCTGTGGAAACCTTCGACAAGCCAACATTCAGAACAGCTGCGGCTGCTCCGGCTCCGGTGGGACCCCCACGGCGGGCTTGGGCGCCGCGGGTGCCGGTGGCGTCGCCGGCGCATCCTCATCGATGCGCTCCAGCAACGTTGCATCGTCATTGCGCACGGCGTTGACGCGCGTCGACACCGGGTACCACGTCAACGCGCTTGCGGGGAACGGCGTGAAGAGGTCAGCGACGTCCGTGGTGGCGACATCGAGCCAGCGCTCGTAATCGTTCAACGCCACGATCACCGGCATCCGGTCATGCAGCGGTGACAGCAAGGCGTTGGCCTGCGTGGTCACGATCGTGCAGCTGTCGACGACTTCGCCTTCCGGCGACAGCCAGCGCTCCGCCAAGCCGGCAAATGCGAAGAGCGACTGGTCCTTCATGCCGATATGGATCGGCTGCTTGCCGCCCGCGGCATTGAGCTTCCACTCGTAGAACCCGTCGGCCGGCAGCAGGCAGCGATGCCGCCTGAACGCGGTACGAAACGACGGCTTCTCGGCGATGGTTTCGGCGCGGGCATTGATCATCTTGGCGCCGATGGAGGGGTCCTTGGCCCACCGTGGCACCAGTCCCCAGCGCATCGTGACCAGTTCGCGCATGCCCGCCTGCGACCGCCGCACGACGGGCACCTGCTGCATCGGCGCGATGTTGTAGCGCGGCACCATGGCCGGCGGAATCGACAGGCCGAATGCCAGCGCGATCGCCGCCGGATGCGTGTGCAGTTCGTAGCGTCCGCACATGGTCGGGCGGGTCCTGGCCAGTCAGGCTTCCTGCCGCGATGGCGCCGGCCGGTCGATCAGCAGCTGGTGCGCGGTCCGCGCGACCTGCAGCGTGTCCCAGTACGCGTACGCGCCCACGGCCGCGGCGCCCACCAGCGGCACCCAACGCGTGGCCGCAGTGCCAGCGACCCGCTTGGTGACGCCCACGCCGATGCGATTGACGATGGCGCGCAGCGCGCCGCTTGAAACCTGTTGCGCGATCACGCGCTGGCCGGTGCGCACGACCACGTCGCGCAGTACCTGGCTCGCCGCATGCCGGAACAGGCAATACAGCATGTGGACGCGCGTGAGTTCGGCGGTGCGGCCGTAGACGCCGAAGATGTCCGCCACCATCTGCCGCTGCGTCTTCCAGATCAGGAAAAGGTCGGGCAACAGGGTGAGCATGCCGAGCGGCCCCGGCGGCAACGCCAGCGAGCCGGACAGCAGCGCCGCCTGCTTCGCCGCACGCCTGGCAATGGCTTCGGCCGCCGCGGCCGGGTCGGACATCGCGTGCGTGCGCGGTGCCGGGACCACGGCGATGGCGCGCTCGATCGCGCCTTCCACGTCGCGCAGCGGCGCGTCGCGGGCAACGGGTAACGCAGAACGGGGGGTCTCACGCATGGCAGTAGCCTTGCCTTCAACATGGGGTTGCGGCGAGCGGATCGCAATCGTGGGCGCGACCGCCGTCGGCTCACTATAGGCCGCGCGCCCGGCCGGCGGCAACTGGGCGGACGGCGACCATGCGGCCGGACGCTACAATGGACCTCGTTCTCCCTGGCGCGGTTCCCATGCAGATTGCCCGTTGGATTCATTTGCTCGGTGTTGTGGTGTGGGTTGGCGGCATGTTCTTCTCCCATGTGGCGCTGCGCCCGGCCGTGCTGGCGTTGCCGCCACCGCAGCGGTTGCCGCTGCTGGCGGCCACGCTCACCCGCTTCCTTCAATGGGTGGCGGTCGCCATCGTCGGCATCCTGGCTAGCGGCGGCACGCTGATCGTGCTGCTGGGCGGCATGAAGGCCGTCGGGCCGGCCGTGGATGCGATGACAGGCACCGGCGTGGTGATGATGCTGCTCTACGGGCATATCGTGGCCGGGCCATTCCGGCGCCTGCGGGCGGCGGCCGCCGCGCACGAGTGGGAACGCGCCGGTGCGGCGATGGCGGAGGTACGCAAGTTGGTGGCCATCAATCTGATCCTGGGTCTCGTCACGATCACCATCGCCGTCCTCGGCCGCTAGGATGCAGCGCTGGCCATGAAGATATTTGGATTCGCGGGTTGGTCCGGTAGCGGCAAGACCACGCTGATCGAGGCGCTGATCCCGGTCCTGGCCAGGCAGGCGGGCCGGGTGTCGCTCATCAAGCACGCGCACCACGCGTTTGACGTCGACCAGCCCGGCAAGGACTCGTGGCGGCACCGGCAGGCCGGCTGCACCGAGGTGCTGGTGAGTTCCGGCGTGCGCTGGGCGCTGATGCACGAGCTGCGGGGCGACGCCGAGCTGACGCTGCCCCAGGCGCTGGCCGCGCTCGCCCCGTGCGATCTGGTGCTGATCGAGGGCTACAAGGCCTATCCGCTGCCCAAGCTCGAAATATGGCGACCCAGCGTGGGCAAGCCGCCGCTGCATCCGGGGGATCCCCACATTGCCGGGATTGCCACCGACGATGTGGCGGCCACCGCCGCCGCGGCAGCGCTGCCGGTGTTCAGGTTGGACAATGTAGACGCGATCGCAACATTCGTCCGGGAAAAGGCGCTGGCCTGGCCGGCCTGATTGACTTGCCGGGCCCGACGGGAGTACGTTGAACTTCAGGACGTCGGCATTGACCAAACCAGTTCGCAAGCGCTTCGCGGGCCTCTTGAGCGAAGCGGAATCAACCGTCGTCGCCGTGTCCCAAAACCATGTCGAAACCGCTACTTGCCCCCTTCGCCGCCGCGCTGCTGCTGGTCATGGCCCCGCTCGCCCTGGCGCAGGAGCGCCCGGCCACGGCCGAAACGGCCGGTTTCTACGGCGGCGTCGCTCAGCGTTCGGCGGGGGCGGAGGGCTTTGGCCTCTCCTTCGGCCACCTGGCCTCGACCTGGAACAAATATGCGTTGCCGGTGGCCGATGATGGTGGGGTGCGCCGGCTTGCGTTCGGCGGCTATCGGTGGGCCAACGATGTCGGCGTCGAGGCGTCGCTGGGCTCGGCCGACCGCCCGCTGCTGGCCCCGCTTGCCGGCAGTGGCCGCGGAGTGGGACTCAAATTGGCCGGTGGCAACGACCCGTCCACGCGCGCTCTCAACGCCGATGTGTTCACCACCTGGGAGTTCCGCAAGAACTTCGCGCTCTACGGACGCCTGGGCTATGCCGTAAGCGAGGTTGCGCCGTCGTACTACGCGGGCTCGGTGGTCGACGCGCGCCGCAACCGTGACGGCGTCAACTATGGCGTCGGCCTGCGCTACGACTTGACGCAGGCCCTGGGCCTGCGCGTGGAATACGCGCGTTTCGGGCGCCTGCCGGGCGATGCGGTGAACGGCCTGCTGCCGGACAACGACCAGCTGCAGTTCGGCGTCCAGTTCCGCTTCTGACGCCGGCGTGGCCGCACGCGCGGCCAGCCTATAATCCGGGTTCCGTTTCGAGGGACCTCATGCCCGATTCCCGCGCCACCATACCTGCCGTCACCACCATCCGGCTCGTCTATCTCGCCCGGTTGCGCGAAGCCTTTGGCCGCGCCGACGAGGACATGGCATTGCTGGAGCCCACGCCCACCGTGGCGGCGGTGCTTGCGGAATTGCGATCGCGCGGCGGCGCCTGGGCCGAGGAATTGGCGCCGGGACGCGCGGTGCGGGTGGCGCTCAATCACACGGTGGTCGGCGGCGGCGCGCCGCTGCGCAATGGCGACGAAGTGGCGTTGTTGCCGCCCGTCACCGGCGGCTGAACGCAGGGCGCACGCGCGATGCCCGTACGCGTTCAAACCGACGACTTCGACGCCGGTCGCGAGATCGCCAACCTGCGCGGAACCGATCCGCGCGTGGGCGCCGTGGCGTCGTTCATTGGCACCATGCGCGATGTGAATGACGGCGCGCCGGTGACGGCGATGACGCTCGAACACTATCCAGGCATGACGGAGAAGGCGCTTGCTTCGATCGTGGACGAGGCGTGCGGGCGCTTCGCCGTCATCGACGCGCTGG
>JANMCS010000008.1:0-7922 GCA_031361405.1 Betaproteobacteria bacterium | reverse complement strand
CGCCGGAACGATCCTGCAGGAAGAATCGCGCATACGCCGGCCGCAGCGCCGGGAACACGAGCGCCGCGCTGCCGAAGTAGCCGCGCACGATCCACACGGGCACGAGCAGCAGCCCGCGCAGCCGCAGCAGTGTTCGCCGTGTGGCATCGGTCGAAACGCCTTCCTTGAAATACGGGTCCTCGGCCATCCCGCTGCTGCGGTGGTGGCGCAGGTGGTGATAGCGCATCGCCTCAATCGTCGTGCCGATGGGATAGCCGGCGAGAAGCTGCAGCAGCCACAACCACGTCGTATCAACGCGACGACCCATGTGGCAGGCATCGTGCAACACGACCCCCAGCGCGTGCAGCCGGCCGGCGATCACGAGCGCGCCCATCGGATACAGCCACGCGGGTCCCGCCCAGAGCACCAGCCATGTCGCGACGATCACCAGCCAATCGCCGATGGCGTAGCGCAGCAACCGCGGCACTTCGGCGCGGACCAGTGGCGGCACAGCTGGCGTGTCGATATCCGCGGTCGTCATGGTCGACATGATGTCGAGTCCGGGAACCTGCATCTGCGCGCGCCACCCATGATGTTCATTGATACCATGGTAACGCGCCCATGATGCCCGACGATGGACAACCCGCCGACGTGCGGGTCCCTTTCCCAACGCTCCCGCGCCCACCCGGCGGCACGGCGCCGGCGCCGTATTGGCAGATCGCGTGCCAGTCGCGCGAACTGCGGCGCACGCCGCGCGCGGTCACCATCGGTGGCCGGCCGCTGGTGCTGTTCCGCGACGCGCAACGCGAGGCCGTCGCGCTGGAGGACCGCTGCGCGCACCGCAATGCGCCGTTGTCGGGCGGACGCGTGTGCAATGGCCGGCTGCAGTGTCGCTACCATGGCTGGGAATACGATGCGGCGGGGCGCGTGGCGCACATTCCGGCCCTTCCCGGTGCGGTTGCGCTCGCAGAAACATTGCGCATCACCAAGTATTACACGCGCGAGCAGGATGGCTTCGTCTGGGTCGCCACCGGTGACGCGCCACCGTCGCTTGCGCCCTACCGCTTTCCGCATCGGGAGGAACGAGGCTGGACCAGCTTCGTCATGCAGACGCGGTTTCGCAGCACCGTCGAGGCGTGCCTCGAAAATTTCCTCGATTGCCCGCACGCGACATTCGTGCATCGCTACTGGTTTCGCGCGCCCACGGCCAAGCCGGTGCGGGCCACCGTGCGCGCGACGGACGACGGCGCGGTCGCGGAGTTCTTCGAAGAGCCGCGCAAGCAAAGCGCCGTCTGGTGGCTGCTGGCGCCGCACGGCGGAGTGATGGAGCACACCGACCGCTTCATTGCGCCGTCGACCAGCCGCGTCGACTATCGCTTTCCGGGCGGGCTGCACTACATCATTTTGTCGTCGTGCACGGAAGTCGCCGCCGGGGTGATCGACGTGTTCACCGTCATCTCGTTCCGCTGGGGCTGGCTGGGTCCGCTCGTGCGGCTCTACTTCGAGCCCTTGTCGCGCCACATCATCCGCCAGGACGTCGATATCCTCGCGGCCCAGCACGCCAACATCGCGCGCTTCGGCGGTCCGCGGTTCCGCAGCACGGCCGCCGATCTTCTCGGTGCGCACATCGTGGCGTGGCGCCAGGCCATCGCCACGAATGCGCCGCCGCCGATGGCCGGTGCGCCACGCGACGTCGAGATCCGGCTGTGACGATGCCGACCGGCCAACTCCACGCCCAGGTGCGCGATCGCGCGGCGCTGTCCGACGACGACGTCGCGCGCATGTTCGCGCTGTATGCGACGTACTACGACGGCACCAACTGCGCGCTCTTCGCCGCTGACCTGGCGGGGAAAAGTCATGTCATCGAACTGATGGCGGACGGCGTGCTGGTCGGATTCTCGACGCTCGCGGTGCTGCCATTCGAGCATCGCGGTACCGCGAATCTCGCGCTCTTTTCCGGCGACACGATCATCGACCAGGCGCATTGGGGCGAGCAGGCGCTGGTGGCGGCGTTCTGCCGGTATGCCGGCCGGCTGCGCGCGCAACGCGACGTGCCGCTGTACTGGCTGCTGATCTCCAAGGGCTACCGCACCTACCGCTACCTGAGCCTCTTCGCCCGCAGCTACTACCCGCAGCATGCCGCGTCCACGCCCGCATCGATGCAGGAGCGGCTGCACGCGCTCGCGCAGCGCAAATTCGGCGCCGCGTATGACGCGACCACCGGGGTCGTGCGCTTCCCGCAATCGCGCGGCCATCTCAAGCCGGCGTGGGCCGACGTGCGTGATCACCTGCGCACGCATGACGTCGTGCGCTTCTTCCTCGACCGCAATCCGGGCTATGCGTCCGGTGACGAACTGGTATGCCTCACCGAACTTGCCGCCGCCAACCTGCGCTCGTTCGCGCGGCGCGCGTTCATCGCGGGCCTGCAGTCCGCCACGGAAGGCATTCCTGCGTAGCCATCTCGCCGGGCACGCGGCGCGGTTGCGTGCTGCGCTCGTCGATGCGCGCGCCGTGCAGGCGCGACGGCTGCAGGCCATTCTCGCCTGCAATCAGGACTGCGAATACGGCCGCACGCACGGCTTTGCCGCGATCGCCGACCCCGCCACCTACGCGCGGCGCGTGCCCATCGTGCGCTATGACGCGCTGCGCGATTCGATCGCGCGCATGGCTGCGGGTGAACGCGGCGTGCTGGTGACCGCGCCCATCATCGCGTTCGAGGAGACGAGCGGCAGCAGCGGGGGCGCCAAGCTCGTGCCCTATACCGAGGACGCGCTCGCATCGTTCCAGAGCGGCTTGCTGCCGTGGCTCGACGACCTGCACACCGGCGTGGAAGGCCTCGATCAAGGGCGCGCGTACTGGTCGATTTCGCCGGCCGCGCGCACGCCGCGACAAACGGCAGGCGGCGTTCCGATCGGACTGCCCAGTGACGCCGCGTATCTCGGCAACGCCGTGGCCGGAAGCCTGCTCGCCACGTTGTGCGTGCCGCCTGCCGCAGCGCAGATCACCGACATCGATGCGTGGCGGCGGTTCACGCTCCTCCATCTGCTTGCCGCGGAGGATCTGGCGCTCATCTCGATCTGGAGCCCGACTTTCCTGCAGGAACTGCTGCGCCATGCGCAGGAGCACGCCGACGCGCTGGTGCGGTGCCTCGTGGACGGCAATCCGGACGTCGTCGAAGGTGCCCGCGAACTGCCCCCGGGACCGCGGGTATCGCGCGATCGCGGCGACGTGATACGCGACGTGCTGGCGCAACGCGAACCCGCATGGACGCGCCTGTGGCCACAACTCGCGGTGATCAGTTGCTGGGATCAAGCCGCCGCCAAACCGTATGCGGCCGCGCTGCGGCGCGCGTTTCCCATCGTGCGCGTGCAAGGCAAGGGCCTGCTGGCCACGGAAGGCCTCGTCACGATTCCATTCGGCGACGCGGCAATGCCTGTGCTGGCCGTCGACTCCGGCTTTTATGAATTTGTCGATGCCGCAGGCACGGCGTGGCTTGCCGGCGACGTGATCCCGGGACATGACTATGAAGTCCTTCTCACCAACGACTCCGGGTTCTACCGCTACGCGATCGGCGATCGCGTGCGCGTCCATGGCTTTGTCGGTGGCGCGCCCACGCTCGAGTTCATCGGTCGCACGGGCGGGGGCAGCGACCTATGCGGTGAGAAACTGACCGAAACATTCGTCGGCGACGCGCTGCATGCGCTTGCGTTGCGTTTCGCGATGCTGGCCCCGTCGGCGCATGCGCCACCCGGCTATGTGCTGCTGCTCGACGCCGCGGAAGTGGATGCCGTCGACGCGGCGCGGCTCGCCGCACGCGTGGATGATGCACTCGCCGCGAATCCGCAGTATGCATACGCGCGCCAGTTGCGGCAGTTGGCGCCGGTACGTCCGCTGCGGTGCGGGCATCCGGCCACGCGCTGGCTGGACCTGTGCCGGCAACGCGGCCAGCGCCTGGGGGACATCAAGCCGGTGGCGCTGTGCACCGTGGACGGCTGGCAGCAGCAGTTCCCGCCTGCCGCATGAGCAGCCGCTACACCGTGGCGCTGGCCGTACCCGCCGACGACGCGCCGTTGCGCGCGCGGATGGCGGAAGACCGGATGGAAGGCGCCATCGCCGTGAGCTTCCGGCGCGAACCCTCATATTTCGCGGGTGCGCGCGTGCAGGGCGACGCCACGCAGGTGATCAAGTGCGTCGACACGGCATCCGGCCGGATCGTGGGCCTCGGCAGTCGCAGCACCGCGCTGGCGTGGGTCGACGGCCACGCGCGCCGGATCGGCTATCTCGCGGACTTGCGCGGCGCACCGGACGTGCGTCGCGGCACGTTGCTCGCGCGCGGATTCCGCTTGTTGCGCGAACTCCACGCGCATGACCCGGTGCCGTTCTATACGACGATGATCTATGAAGGCAATACGCCCGCGCTGGAAAGTCTCACTGGCGCGCGCGCCGGACTGCCGCGCTATCGGGACGGCGGTCGCGTATTGACGCCGGCCCTTCATCTCGACTTGCCGCACCGCGCACTTCGCGTTCGCGGCATCGAGATCGCGCGCGGCGAACCAGTCGCGCTGCCGGCGATCGTCGCGTTTCTCAACCGGACGCTGGGCGCGCGGCAGTTTGCGCCCGTCTACCGCGAGCAGGACTTTGGCGCCGGACGCTTTGCCCATCTGACTGCGCGCGACTTCTTCGTCGCCCGTGCCGGAGGGCGCATCGTCGGTACGCTCGCCGGCTGGGATCAGTGCAGCATCCGGCAAACGCATGTGGAGCGCTATTCGACGTCGCTGGCATTGCTGCGACCGTTGTACAACCTCGCCGCGCGGCTCACGCCGTTGAAGCCGCTGCCCGCCGTCGGCGCGCGCATCCCCTATATCTATCTCGCCTGCGCGGCGGTGGAGAATGACAACACCATTCTCTTTCGCGCGTTACTGCGCCACGTCTGCAACGTGTTGCGCCGGGGCCCGTGGCACTACGCGATTGCAAGCCTCCACGAACGCGATCCACTGGCGCCGGTGCTCGCAGAATATCGGCGGATCGCTGCGGCCGGCCGGCTGTTCGTCGTGCACTATCCCGAGGATGCCGCGACCGTGGCTGCGCTCGAGCCGCGCATTCCGTATGTCGAGGCGGGGTGCCTGTGACCCGTGCATCGCATGCGTCGCCTGCATCACCTGCATCACCTGTAGGCGAGGCTGAAGCCTCGCCTACCTAACTACAAACCATACCCGCGCCTGCAGGTCTCTGCTACGGCCGCTTGATGCGCCCGACGATGCCGTCGAGCTGGTCAAGGCTGGCGTAATCGATGACAAGCCGCCCGGCCCCTTTGCGGCCGGACTCGATCTTGACCGCTGCGCCAAGTGCTTCGGCCAGTTCCGTCGCGAGGCGCGCGGTATCGGGATCCGTAGGTGCGCCGCCACCACGGCGCGCGGCGCGCCTGGCGGGATTGAGCAACGTGAACACCAGTCTTTCGGTTTCACGCACCGACAGGTGGCCGTTGACCACGCGCGCGGCGGTCATCGCCTGTTGGGGCTTAGGCAGCGCCAGCAGCGCGCGCGCATGGCCCATTTCGAGCGCGCCCTGCATCAGGTAGTCCTGCACGGGCTTGGCCAGATGCGTCAACCGCAGCAGGTTGGTGACGGCGCTGCGCGAGCGCCCGACCGCCTTGGCCGCGGCCTCGTGCGTCAGGCCAAATTCATCGATCAGGCGCTGCAGGCCCTGTGCCTCCTCGAGTGGATTGAGATCCTCGCGCTGGATATTTTCGATCAGCGCAAGCGCGAGCGCGGCGTTGTCGGGCACATCTTTCACCAGCGCAGGCACTTCCTTCAGCCCGGCGCGCTGCGCCGCGCGCCAGCGCCGCTCGCCGGCGATGATCTCGAAGCGTCCACTGCCGACCGGGCGCACGAGAATCGGCTGCATCAGGCCCTGTTCGCGAATCGAATCGGCAAGCTCGTTCAGTGCCGTCTCGTCCATGCGCGTGCGCGGCTGATATTTGCCGGACTGCAACCGCTCGATCGCAATCGTCTGCAGCGCACCCGCGGGTGCTGCCGCCTCGTCGCCGCCGGCCAGCAGCGCGTCGAGGCCGCGTCCCAATCCCTTGTGCCGAATCATCAATGCGCCTTCATGTTGTGCCGGCCACCGGCGCGGTGGTGGCCGCCGCGGCCGCATTGGCTTCCATCCGCCGCAGCATCTCGCCCGCCAGCGCGAGATACGCCAGCGCACCTTTCGACTGCGGCTCGAGCTTCAACGCGGGCAGTCCATGCGACGGCGCTTCGGCCAGGCGCACATTGCGCGGAATGATGGTGCGGTAGAGCTTGTCGCCGAAATGCTTTTCAAGTTCTGCGGTGACGTTGAGCGCGAGCGTGTTGCGCGGGTCGTACATCGTGCGCAGCAAGCCCTCGATCTCGAGGCGCGTGTTGAGATGCGCGCGCACTTTCTTCAGTGTCTGGATCAGGTCGGACAATCCTTCCAGCGCGTAGTACTCGCACTGCATCGGGATCAGCACCGAGTCGGCCGCGCACAGTCCATTCAACGTGAGCAGCGACAGCGATGGCGGACAGTCGAGCAGGATGAAATCGTAGTCGGGCGCCACCTGCTGGATGGCCGACTTCATCTGCGACAGCGCGTCGGCCAGCGCATCCTTCAGGCGTGTTTCGCGCTCGGGCAGGTTGACCAGTTCAATTTCCGCGCCGGCCAGTTCGCGATTGGCGGGCACCAGATCGAAACCGCCGGCCGGCGACTGCACGCGCACTTCCGCGATCGTGCGTTCACCCAGCAGCACCTGGTAGACGGTGGCTTCCAGCGCGCGCTTGTCGAGTCCGGATCCCGTGGTGGCATTGCCCTGCGGATCAAGGTCCACCAGCAGCACGCGGCGCTTCATCGCGACGAGGCTCGCGGCCAGGTTGACCGACGTCGTGGTCTTGCCCACGCCGCCTTTCTGGTTGGCGACGGCGATGATGCGCGTCACGCGCCGACTCCGGCAGCGCGGTGCCGCATCAGGATCAGGTGGCGCGCGGCGACGAGGCCGGGCACCGTCAACGCGGGCTTGGCCACCACGACGAGCACGTCCGGCAACTCGGCCAATTCTTCATCCGGATGCACGCCTTTCATGGCCGCCAGCACGCCATCGGGCGCGAGATGTCGCGCCGACGTGGCGGCAAACGTGGCGAGATCGGAAAACGCGCGCGAGATCACCACGTCGAAGGGCGCGGCGGGCGTGAAGTCCTCGATGCGCGCCGCGTGTGCTTCGACATTGGCGAGCTTCAGCTCGATCATCGCCTGCGTCATGAACGCCACCTTCTTGTGATTGGCATCGACCAGCACGAGCTGCCAGTCGGGCCGCGCGATGGCCAGCGGAATGCCGGGTATGCCGCCGCCCGAGCCGACATCCAGCACCCGCAAGCCGGCACGCGCGGGCAGGTGCGGCAGCACGGCTAGCGCGTCGAGCAGATGATGCGTGAGCATGCGCTCCGCGTCGCGGATCGCCGTCAGGTTGTACGTGCGATTCCATTTGGCGAGCAGCGCCACGAATTCGGCGAGTCGCGCGCGCTGCGCGGCGTCGAGCGCGACGCCCAGCGCGGCCGCACCGTCGGCCAGCGGAGCGGCGTGTTGGGTGGCCGCGGCCCCGGTCATTGCAGGCCGAGCTGCCTGATGGCGCGGGGCAGGAATTCGTCGAGCGAGCGTGGCTGGTTGACGGCGGCGCGGCGCGCACGCAGCGACGGCTTTGGGGCCGCGGGATTCACGCGGAGATCCTTTCGGCGCGGGGACCACCGAGGCCGCGCCGTTTGAGATGAACCAGCAATAGTGAAATGGCGGCGGGCGTCATGCCCGAGATCCGCGCCGCCTGGCCGACCGTTTCCGGTTGCCCCTTGGCCAGTTTCTGGCGCGCTTCGGTGGACAGGCCACGCACGTCGGCATAGTCGAGATCGGGCGGAATGCGCAGCGACTCCTGCGCCAGG
>JANMCS010000006.1:0-3947 GCA_031361405.1 Betaproteobacteria bacterium | reverse complement strand
GCCGGCCACGGCGTCCGACTATCCGCGCGCATTGCCCGATTCGGTCGGCGTGCCACCGCAGGCGGGCGAGACGGTGCTGGTGGCGCCGTTCAACGACGCGGCGCGGGCGGTCGCGCTGATCGAGGCGCATGCGCATGAACTGGCGGCCGTGATCGTCGAACCGCTGCAACGGGTGCTGCAGCCCGAGCCCGGCTTCCTTGAAGCGCTGCGCGACGTCACCGCGCGCCACGGCATCGTGCTGATCTTCGACGAGATCGTCACCGGCTTTCGCATTGCGTGGGGTGGTGCGCAGGAAAAATACGGCGTGGTGCCTGATCTCGCGTGCTACGGCAAGGCGGTGAGCGGCGGCTATCCACTGGCCGCCATTGCCGGCAGCGCCGACGTGATGGCCGTGCTCGATGCGCGTTCGCGGCCGCGCGCCGATGTGGTGTGGGCCACCAACACGCTCAACGGCAATCCGGTATGCGCCGCTGCCGGCTGCGCTGCGCTCGACGTATTGTCGCAGCCCGGCATCTACGCCCGCCTGGCGACCATCGGCGGCCGGTTGCGGCGTGGCATCGTCGACGTCGGGGCCAGGCATGGTTTCGACGTGCAGGCGCCGGGCGAGGATGCGGTGTTCGGCGTGCGCTTCACCAGCCGGCGGCCGCTGCGCTCGTGGATGGACCTCACCACCGCCGACAAGGATCTCGGGCACCGTTGGGCACTTGAATTGCTGCGCCGGGGACTGCTCGTCAATCCCAACGAAAAATTCTACATCTCGATCATGCACAGCGATGCCGACATCGACCACACGCTCACCGTGGTCGACGATGCCTTCGCCGCGCTGCGTACCGCGACACCTGGCGCTTGACGCCAAGGGGCAGCGCACCCTACGCTAGCAGCGCGCCTGCGCATTCGCGCCAGCGCCTTTCTTTCAGGTCCATCCCACTCATGCCAACTCCCATGTTGCCTTCATCCGCGACGCGACGCGCGCTGCTGCGCGCACTGGCCGGCGCCGGCGCGCTGGGCCTCACCGGCGCCAGCCTCGGCGCCACGCCCGCGGCCACCGCGTCCGCGACAACGGCGGATTTCGCGAAGCTGGCCGCCGCACTCACCGGCTTTCCCGCGCCCGGGGCCGACACTGCGGCGCGCATGTACAAGGCCTTCGCGACGCCGGCGCGCCGCGCGCAACTCGTGGCGCTGGCGCGCGTGGTCGCCACCACGCCGGCCGCCGACCTCGAGGCCGCGTTGAAGACCGGCGGCCTCGACACGCTTGCCAACGAGCTGACGGCCGCGTGGTTCTCGGGTGTCGTCAACGGCGCCAAGGGCCAGCAGGTCGTGCTCTATACCGACGCGTATGTGTGGACCGCGATGACGTTCAGCAAGCCGATGGGCGTGTGCGGCGGCGCGCTCGGCTACTGGTCGACGCCACCGGCCTGACCCCGCCCGCGCAGGTTGCAGCACCCTTCCAACAAGGAGTCACGGTGGCCGCATTGGATGCAGATGTAGTGATCATTGGTGCCGGCATTGCCGGCGCGCTGGTGGCGTCGAGGCTTGCCCCCACCGGGGTCAAGGTGCTGCTCCTCGAGGCCGGGCCGCGCATCGACCGCGGCACCGCCGTCGAGCAGTTCTACCATGCACTGGTGAAGGTGCCCGAGTGCCCCTATCCCAACACGCCGTACGCGCCGCATCCGCGTTCGGACCAGCCGGATGGTTATTACGTGCAGGTGGGTCCGCAGAAATTCGCCAGCACGTATCTGCGGCAAGTCGGGGGCACCACGTGGCATTGGCTGGGCACGTGCCTGCGGCTGGTGCCCGACGATTTTCGCCTCGCCACGCGCTTCCAACGCGGCGTGGATTGGCCGCTGGCCTATGACACGCTCGAGCCCTGGTACAGCGACGCGGAAAATGAAATCGGCGTGGCCGGCGATTCCACCGACGATCTCGGTTCCCCGCGCTCGAAGCCTTACCCGATGCCAATGATTCCGCAATCGTATCTGGACGGCGAGATCGCCAAGGCGTTTGCGGGCACACCCTATCAAGTGCGCAGCACGCCGCAAGGCCGCAACTCGATGGTGCGCGACGCGCGTCCGCCATGCTGCGGCAACAACAGCTGCATTCCGATCTGCCCGATCCAGGCCAAGTACGATGCCACGGTGCACCTCGCGCGCGCCGAAGCTGCGGGCGCCAAGCTGATCGCGCAGGCAGTGGTCGATCGCATCGACAACGGCGCCGATGGTCGCGTGACCGGCGTGCGCTACAAGCGTCCCGATGGTTCCACGGCGCAGGTCACGGCCAAGGTGTTCGTGCTGGCCGCCCACGCCATCGAGATTCCCAAGCTGCTGTTGCTGTCACAGGGACCGCGCGCGCCCAATGGTGTGGCCAACAGCAGCGACCAGGTCGGTCGCCACCTGATGGACCATCCGGTGCAACTGTCCTATGCGCTGGCGCCGAATCCGGTGTGGCCGTACCGCGGACCGCTGTCCACGTCCGGCGTTGAAAACTCGAGGCTGGGCGACTGGCGCGCGACGCGGCCGTCGTTTCGCATCGAGGTCGGCAACGATGGCTGGTCATGGCCCACCGGCGCGCCGATGGCCGACGCGCAGGCAATTGCCGCCACGGGATTGCGCGGCGTGGCCATGCAAAAGGCCATTCTCGACCGCACGTCGCGCGAAATTCGCTTCGGCACGCTCACCGAGCAATTGCCGGATCCTGCCAATCGCATCGTTCCCGACTACGGCAAGCGCGACAACCTGGGCATCCCGCGACCGCGGCTCACCTATCGCCTCGACGACTACACGCGCGCGGGCCTGGCCGAGGCGCGCCGCATTCACCAGGACGCGTTCGCCAAGATGGGTGCAACCTCGATCACGCACAATCCTGACGACCAGTTCCAGGGCGCGGGCCACGTGATGGGCACCACGCGCATGGGCACCGACGCCAAGACCGCCGTGGTCAACGCCGACCTGCGCACGTTCGACCATCCCAATCTCTTCATCCAGGGCAGCGGGGTGTTTCCCACCGGCGGCGCGGCCAATCCCACGCTGACGATTGCCGCGTTGGCATTGCGCAGCGTGGATGCCATCCGCAAGTCGCTCGCGTAGATGATCCCGCGCAGCAGCGCGCCCCGGCGGGCGGGGGCGGCGGCATTCGTGTTCGCCGCCTTTACCGCCGCGACGATGGCATCGGCGCAACCGGCGCCCACCTACGGCGACGCGCTGTACCAGCCGAAGCTGCGCCAGCCGGGCAAGGATGTGATGTGGCTGCCCACGCCCGAGGCGATGGTCACGCGCATGCTGGCGGCGGCGCGCACGTCGCGCGACGACCTCGTCTACGACCTGGGTGCCGGTGAAGGCCGCATCCCGATTGCCGCCGCCCGCGAGTTCGGCGCGTCGGCGGTGGGCATCGAATATGACCAGGCGCTGGCGGCGCTGGCCGAACGCAACGTCGTCCGCGCCGGCGTGGCCGATCGCGTGCGCATCATCGCGGGGGACGTGTTCAAGGAAGACTTCACGCGCGCCACCGTGGTCACGCTCTACCTGCTGCCCGAACTCAATCACCAGCTGCGCCCGCAACTGCTGGCGATGAAACCCGGCACGCGCGTGGTGAGCTACATGTGGGACATGGGCGAATGGGAGCCCGACGAGACGATCACGCAGGGCGGCGACCAGGCCTTCCTGTGGACGGTGCCGGCGCCGGTCGGCGGCCACTGGACGGTGCGCGACAGCAAGGGCGCAGTGGTGGCCACACTCACGCTCGCGCAGCAGTTCCAGCGCGTGGGCGGGACGATGGCAATGGCGGGCACGGTGCAGCCGCTGCTCGGCGCGTTCGTGCAGGGTCCGACGCTGGGGTTCACGTTCATCGCCGCCGATGGCGGCGTGCGCAGCGCGCGCCTGCGCGTCGACGGCACCCGCGCGACCGGCAACATGGTGTTCGTCGAGCAGGTCACGCCGATCACGGCCACGCGC
>JANMCS010000575.1:0-15869 GCA_031361405.1 Betaproteobacteria bacterium | reverse complement strand
CAGATCCTCACCACGCGGCTCATGGTGCGCGGCGCCGCCGGCCTCGTGTCGGACGGTCCGGTACGCGACAGCGGCGCCATTGCCGAGATGGATTTCCCCGTCTACTGTGCCGGCGGCAGTGCGCCGCTCAACCTGCTGCATCACCACGCGATCGACCAGAACGTGCCGATCGGCTGCGGCGGCGTGGCGGTGTATCCCGGCGACATCATCGTCGGCGATGACGAAGGCGTGGTGGTGATTCCGCAACACCTTGCCGACGAAGTGGCCGAGCAGGCGGTCGAGCAGGAGAAGATGGAGATGTTCATCCTCGAGCGCGTGCAGGGCGGCGCCATCCTTGCCGGCACCTACCCGCCCAACGCCGAGACGCGTGCGGCCTTTGACGTGTGGCGGAAGGACCGCGGCATCTGAGCGTAATTTTCCGGGATGCCCGGGATGTCCGCGCAACGCCTGTAGGCGAGGCTTCAGCCTCGCGTCCCGATACGTAGCGATATCCCCGCGAGGCTGAAGCCTCGCCTACAACCGTTGACGTCCCGGTCCTGCGTTTTCGCAGGCAGTTGACATGGGCGTTATATTTCCATATTATTGGAAATATGAAATCGCAACGCATTCCCATTCCGACCACGACCACCGACGCCACGCGCGCCGTGGCGGCGCTGGCCGCGCTGGCACAGGAAACGCGCCTCGCGATCTTCCGGCTGCTGATCGAATACGCGCCCCACGGCCTCACCGCTGGCGCCATCGCACTCCAATTGAAACTCCCGCCCGCCACGCTCTCGTTTCACCTGAAGGAACTGGCCGGTGCCGGGTTGATCCTCGACCGCCGCGAAAGCCGTTTCATCTGGTACCGCGCCAACGTCGCCGGCATGAACGGCCTCCTGGGTTACCTCACCGAAAATTGCTGTCGCGCCCGCGGCAGCGTTGCATGCGACAGCGAATGCGCCCCTGCCGCGTCGTGCAAGCCGTCCAAACCGCGCACCAGGAGTCAACGATGAAACGTTTTCATGTGCATCTGGGCGTGCCCGATCTCGGCGCCAGCATTCGTTTCTATTCCGACCTCTTCGGCCTTCCTCCGACCGTGGAGAAAACCGACTACGCCAAGTGGATGCTCGACGATCCGCGCGTGAACTTTGCGATCTCGCAGCGCGGCTCGCGCATCGGCGTGAATCACCTCGGCCTGCAGGCCGACGACGCCGCTGAGCTGGCCGACCTGCGGTCGCACTTTTCCGCGGCAGACGGCGCCACCGTGGTCGACGAGAACAACGTCAGCTGCTGCTACGCGCGCTCCGACAAGCACTGGGTGCTCGACCCCCAGGGCATCGCGTGGGAAGCATTCCATTCGCTCGACAGCGTGCCGCTCTTCGATGGCGACGGGCAACCTTCGGCATCCCTTGCCACTTGCGGGGTCGCCGCCGCCGGAGAATCGCCTTCCGCCGCGACAGCCTGCTGCGCGCCCACACCCGTATCGACCAGCGCCAAGGTCGCCGCCGGCTGCTGCGCTGCCACCTGACCTTCAGTCCGAACCTGCACCATGACCACTACCGTGCGCCCCTACAACGTGCTGTTTCTCTGTACCGGCAATTCAGCGCGCAGCATCATGGCCGAAGCGATCCTGCGCCAGGCCGGCGGCGTGCGCTTCAACGCGTATTCCGCCGGTTCGCAGGCCTTGGGCAAGGTCAATCCGTTGGCATTGGAACTGTTGCGTGCCAACCGCATGCCGACGGAAGGACTCGAAAGCAAGCCGTGGGATCGCTTTGCCAGGTCGGATGCCCCGCCGCTCGACTTCGTCATCACCGTCTGCGACAACGCGGCTGGTGAAGTGTGTCCGGTGTGGCCCGGCCAGCCGATGACGGCGCACTGGGGCATCCCGGATCCGGCCGCCGTTGCAGGCACGGACGACGAAAAGCGTCACGCCTTCTCCGCTGCGTCGCGCGTCCTTGCCCATCGCATCCGCCTCTTCACCAGCTTGCCGGTGGCCAAGCTCGACCGCTTGTCGCTGCGGGCGAAATTGCATGACATCGGCGCGAGCGGCGTGTGACGCAGCGCGCCCGCCCAGACGACGCATGCGCGATCTCCGCCGCCGCAGCGGGCCAAACCGTCCCTGCCATGGGATTCTTCGAACGCTGGCTGTCGCTGTGGGTCGCGCTGTGCATTGTCGTCGGCATCGCATTGGGACACGCGTGGCCCGCGTCGTTCCGGATGCTCTCGACGCTGGAGATCGCCAAGGTCAATCTCCCGGTGGGCCTGCTGGTGTGGGTGATGATCATCCCGATGCTGCTGCGCATCGACTTCGGCGCGTTGCACCAGGTCACCGCGCAATGGCGTGGCATCGGCGTCACACTGTTCGTCAACTGGGCTGTCAAGCCGTTCACGATGGCGCTGCTGGGGTGGCTGTTCATCCGCCACGTTTTCGCTGCGTGGCTGCCCGCGGACGCGCACGACAGCTATATCGCGGGCCTGATCCTTCTGGCCGCGGCACCCTGCACGGCGATGGTGTTCGTCTGGAGCCAGCTGACCCGGGGCGACCCCTTGTTCACGCTGTCGCAAGTCGCGCTTAACGACGCGATCATGATCGTCGCGTTTGCGCCGATCGTGGGCCTGCTGCTCGGACTTTCCGCGATCCTCGTGCCGTGGACCACGCTGCTCGTTTCGGTCGCGCTCTACATCGTGGTGCCGCTCTTCGTTGCACAGATGGCGCGGCACCTGCTGCTGCAGCGGGGTGAGGCAACGTTCGATGCGATGCGCGCCCGGTTGGCGCCGTTCTCGATCGCGGCGTTGCTGGCGACCCTGGTGCTGCTCTTCGCGTTCCAGGGCGACCAGATCCTGCAGCAGCCGCTGATCATCGCGATGCTGGCCGTTCCGATCATCATCCAGGTGTTCTTCAATGCGGCGCTGGCCTATGGGCTCAACCGGCGCCTGGGTGTTGCGCATTGCGTTGCCGGGCCCTCGGCGCTGATCGGCGCCTCCAACTTCTTCGAGCTGGCAGTCGCCGCGGCCATCAGCCTGTTCGGCCTTCACTCCGGCGCCGCGCTCGCCACCGTTGTCGGCGTGCTGGTCGAAGTGCCGGTGATGCTGGTGGTGGTGGCGATCGTGAACCGATCCCAGACGTGGTACGAGCGCGGCATCGCACCTGTCCGCCCGTCCATCCGCCCGTCCATCCGCCCTCCTATCCGCCCTCCTATCCGCCGGTAGGCGAGGCTTCAGCCTCGCGTCCCGATACGTAGCGATATCCCCGCGAGGCTGAAGCCCCGCCTACGGGCCGCGTTCACCCGTCAACGCGCGCGATTGGCCTCCAGCATCGCCGCCCACCGCTTCAATGTGGCATCCGGCATCTGCGCAAAGCCGCCGTAGTCCTGCCACAGCTCGATCGAACTGGCGCCCAGCGCCACGCCGCGCTTGATCGTGCCGTCGAAATCCGGCGGCGGCGCGTACGGCGACGCTAGGCCGGAATGATCGACTCCCACGTTCCGCTGGTCTCGGAGCGGAACAGCGCGTCGATGACGCGCATGTTGGCGATGGCGTCCTCGATATCGAATTCAAGCGGAATTTCGCCGCGCACCGCGCGCGAGAATGCCTCGCCCTGCAGCATGTACTGGTCGCTGGCCGGCATCGTCTCGGTGACGATACCCGTCCCCTCCAACGACGAGCAATCGTCGATGGCAATGTGCGTGGCGGCGCCCTGCGGCGCGTTGACCGGAATAGGGATCTCGATGCGGCCCTTGGTGCCGCACAGCTGGATGCGCTGGTGCGGCGCGATCTGCGTGGACACGGTGAAGTCAAGCCGCCTCCCGTCGCCGAAATCGACCAGCGCACTGGTTATGCGGTCGGTGCTGAAGGTGGGACAGCGGTCGACCAGCGCGATGCCGCGCGTGGGTTCGGCCTCGAAAAAGAAGCGCCCCGCCACCACCGCGTAGCAACCGATGTCGTAGAGCCCGCCACCTCCGATGTCGGCCTTGTTGCGGACGTTGTTGGGATCGACGTTGTTGTAGCCGAAGAACATCTGCACCGCACGCAGTGTGCCAATACGCCCGCTCCGCACCAGCTCGCGCGCACGCAGCCATTGCGGATGGAAGCGCACCATGAATGCTTCGGCAATCAGTACCTTGGTGGCGGCAGCGCGCAGCTGCGTGGCCTCGAGCGCCGTCAGCGCGATCGGCTTTTCGCACAGCACATGCTTGCCTGCAGCGGCGGCTTGCAGCGTCAGCGGCACGTGCAGGTGATTGGGCAGCGGGTTGTAGATGGCCTCGATGTCAGGGTCGGCGAGCAGCGCCTCGTAGGAACCATATGACTTCGGGATGCCCAATGCAGCAGCGGTCTTGACGGCCGTGGCTTCGTCGCGCGATGCGATTGCACGAATCTCGAGCAGCCCGCTCTTCAACATGCCGGGCAACACCCGGTCGCGACCGATCTTGGCAGTACTGATGACGCCCCATATCACTTTTTTCAATGCTGATCTCCAACGGCGCGCACCAATGCGCGATTTTTTTTGATGTGGAGGCAACTGTCGACCTTATGTCGCTCCACGGGGATTTCATTGCCCTGCAGGTGGCTGCCAGAGCTCGACCTTGTTGCGCTCTGGATACGACCACCGTGAATGCTGCGATCGCCGGGGCCTGTCCGCTGCAATGAAGGCCTAGTCGCCAACTTCGCTCGGCTTGCCGTAAACCACTGCGAGATTGAGCGTCTCAGCCGTCACCAGCAGAGCAAGATGAGACTTGAGCAGGCCGAAGACGTACTCCAGGCTTGCGCCATCCTCATCCCAGGCCGGACACGGATCAACTGCGGCCGACGCCTTGCTCAAGATGGCACGCACGTCCTCTATCGAATACGTGTAGACCCAACCATCCTCGATCGTTGCGTCGGACTGCGCTTCGAAGGAGGAGTAGTAGCGCACCCAATCCGCAAGAGTTGACGTCGCTTCTTTCGTCGGCAGGTGTCGAAACCTGGTTGCCTCGCGAACGATCTGCGGATTGCTTTCGATATCGGACAGCAAGTTCTTGATCTGCGCTGCCGCCCGCGTGATCTCGGCGCCGGAGAGTACCGCGAAATCCCTCAGCAGGTAGAGATCGTCACCGTGCACGGACTCAGCGCAGAGACGAGTCAGTTTTCCATGCAGCGCATCATTTCTTGATGAGGTAAGGACGACATGCTGGCTGCCTGCTTCATAGAGCCCGGTGAACGATGACAGATTCAAGCCGGCCGGCAAACGATCATGTGGCAAAGCGAGGGCGAGGGTTGTGTCACATGACGACATATGTCACCGGGTGATGGCGTGCACCCACGGGCGAGCGCCAAGACTGGCGCGTACGCCGAAGTGACGGATCAGGGCGCACTCTCATCCCGGCAACCATGTAAAGACTGCGATGCGCTCGGAGTGTGCGAGTGCCTGTCGAAGGAGACCGCGGAGGCTCACAAGCGCGGCGAACACGAATTCGGCAGATTCTCCTTCCTCGCCAAGCGGCACCTCCTCGTTGAGTTGCGAGCACTCCTTGGCGGATGCCACAGCAATGCGGATTTGCTCGGCGGTGAGGTAGTCCGTTCCGAAGCACACCGCATGCGCCACAGCGGCAGCGTTTTCATCGCAGGCAACGAGCAAGCCCTCAAGGTCCGCGATGACCCGCGGCAACGACTGCTTGTCCAGTATGGTCCACAGCGTCTGCGCGTCCGTACTTCGTTGCTGAAATGCACTGTGCTCATGGGCGAGGAAACGCAGCGACTCATACGCCGGCAGCGCGCTCAACATTTCGCGAAGCACACGAAAGAAAACGCCGTTGCGGGAGCTCCCGCGCAGTTCACCCACCAGTTCGCTGGGCTTGGGGTTGAGCGAGCCGCCTTCCGATGCGATCGGGAAGGCTCCGACGAGTGCTGTGTAGGACATGAAGAGGTGTCGTGCGTTTGGTGCGACCTGACGAAACCAGTTAACCGGTACGCCACCGGAACCAATGGCTTTCACCCGCGCAACCATACCGGGAACGTGCGCGTCGAGCCAGCGGAAACGCGGCCGCTACATTACCTGGCGACAAGCTGCCAGGCGAAGATGGCCTGCGCCGCAAACCCACCCACAAACGCCAAGGTTCGTACCCACGGAAGCGCCAAGGTATACGCCACCACGTGGACCAGACGCGACCAGAAGTACAGTGCTGCCGCAAAAGCCGTGGCACCGTTGCTGATTCCAACTGCATTGGCCACCAATACGAGCACTGCAAAGATCAGCAGGTTCTCGATTGCGTTCGCATGTGCGCTTTTCATTCTTCGCGCCCACGGCGACTGCGGTTTGGGTGACTCGGGATAGCCCACGGCGTCCATCAGGCCCCCGGTGGCAATTCGATTCAACACGTAGGGAATCCAGATGAGTGCGGTAAGGATCGTTGACCACACCAAATAGTTCAGCTCAGGTTTCATCGAATTACTCCTGTGAATGTAACAAGCAGCACTGGAATTGCCGCCTATCGAGATCTAGTGAAACGAATGGATACGCAAGACAACGCCACACACCTCCGAAACTGTAATGCGAAAAGCCGAATAAAGCTCGAAAAGTCGTCGTTCCGCCGAAAATTGGCAGGACGGAAACCCGTCGACCGGACGGGCGCCGCGCCATCAACCCTTCGCCGCCGCAGCCACGGCAGCACGATACGCCAGAAACGCCAGCACGCCGATCAGCAACAACGCATAGGCTGCGAAGGATCGCTGCGGATCGATGGCAAACAGCAGCGTCAGCGCAAATGGCGCCAACGCCTTCAGGATGAATTGCGGCAGTGCCAGGCGTCCCAGCAACGTGCCGTAGTTGCGCGGCCCGAACAGTTCCGCCGGCACGGTACCGCGGACGATCGTGACCACGCCGTTGGCCCAACCGTACGGAATGACGAACGCGAGCGCGAGAATCCACACGCCGCGCACCTGCGTGAATATGGCCAGTGCCACGACCATCAGGCCGAACGCCAGCGTGCCCACGGTGCGCGCGCGGACATGTCTGGTGAAGGTGAATTCGACGATACGTCCGGCAACCTGCATCGGGCCGATCATCGCGCCAATCAGCACGGCATCGCGCGCGGAGAGCCCGCTGGCGGTCATCAGGGTGATGAAGTGTGCGGCAATGGCGGTGCTGATGAACGCCACCAGTGCCAGCGCGGTGGCAAGCCACGCGAAAACTGCGCGCTCACGCGGCATGGACGGCAGTCCCGCGGCGGGCGCCGCTGCCGGCCCGGTTGGCCGCACGTTGCCCAGGCCGGGCGGCACACACCACGCATGGAGCGGTAGGCACAGTGCGAAATGCAGTCCGGCATAGACCGCGAAGGCGCCGCGCCATCCCACCGTCTCCAGCAGATACTGCGACAGCGGCCAGAACACGGTGCTGGCAAAGCCGCCGAAGAGTGTCAACGCGGTGACGCTGCGGCGATAGTTGCCGCCGGCCATCTGGTGCAGCGTGGCAAAGGCGGGATCGTAGAGGCCCGCCGACATCGCGACGCCCGCCAGCAGCCATCCGGCCAGCACGGTCACCGGACCTTGCGCGACCGCGAGGGACGCGCAGGCCAGCGCCCCCAGCAGCGAACCTGCCATCAACACGCGCCGGCCGCCGCGAATGTCGATCTGGCGGCCGACATAAGGCGACACGATGCCGGACAGGAACAGACCCGCCGTGAAACTGCCGAACAGCCAGAGTTCGCTGACGCCAGTATCGGCGCGCATCGCAGCACCAAGCACGGCGATCGTGTAGAAGAGCGTGCCCCACGCAACGATCTGCGCCACGCCCAACGCGCTGACGCGCCACCACAGCAACGGCATCGTCGGGCCGGACGGCTCGTGCGACGGCGCGCTCACGATCGACGCAGCGGCCGGCGCTGCCCGCGCGCCGCCGGCGCCCGTCTCATGCCGGGGCGAGCAGGTCCGCCAACGCGAGCGCTACCACCAACGTCGCCTTGTGCAGATCGTCGAGTTTCAATTTTTCATCGGCGCGATGGCCGTTGGCCTCCACCAGCGTGCGCGGCCCGGCGCCGTAGAGCACGGCGGGCACGCCAGCGGCGGTATAGAGGCGCGCGTCCGTGTAGATGGGCACGCCATGCGTGCGCAGCGGCTCGCCCATCACCGCCTCGCCGTGCCGCTGCAAGGCCGCGACGAGTTTTTCCTGGCCGGCGATGGGCACGAACGGCACCGCCAGCAGAATCTTGCGCACCGTGACCTTGACGGCGGGCCATCGCTGCGCAAAGTCGTGGAGCTGTCGCGTCAGCGTGGCTTCGACTTCCGCGGGGTTTTCCTCGGGGATGATCCGTCGGTCGATGCGGAACACGACCTTGTCCGGCACCACGTTGGTGTTGATGCCGCCCTTGATCAGGCCGACCACCAGCGTGGGAGAGCCGATCCCGGCAATCGTCGAGCGCAACGCGCCGTAGGTCTTGCGCAGCGCATAGAGATCGGTGAGCAGGCCGTTGGCGGCCTCCAGCGCATCCACACCTTTCTCCGGTTCCGCCGCGTGGCCGGACTTGCCGATCACTTCCACCTCGAGATGCAGGCATCCGTTGTGCGCCGTCGTGATGCCATAGGAGAAGCCCGCAGAGAAGGCGAGATCGGGCGTGCTGATCTTGCGGGCCAGCAACCATTCGGGGCCGATCGCGCCGCCCACTTCCTCGTCGTACGTGAAATGCAGCTCGACGGTGCCGTCGAAACGCGCGCCCTGCGCGGCGGCATCCTGCAACGCGCGCAGCGCAAATGTGTACGTGGCGAAATCGGACTTCGAGACCGCCACGCCGCGTCCGTACATGTAGCCGTCGCGCACTTCGGCGCCATACGGATCGGCGGTCCAGTTGAGGCCGGGCGGCACGACGTCGCCGTGCGCATTCATCGCGATCACCGGTCCGGTGCCATCGCCGAAGCGCGCCCGCACCACCAGGTTGGTGCAGGAGATCATGCCGTTGGCGGCGGCTTCAGCCGCGGGCACCGTGTGCCGTTCCACGACGAGGCCCATCGCTTCCAGCAGTTGGGCCGCGCGTTGCGCATGCGGTGCGCAATCGCCGGGCGGATTATCGGACGGCACCTTGACCAGTTCCGCCAGGAAGGCCTCCTCGTCGCGTTGGTGGTTGGCCAGGAAATGGCGAATGGTGTCAGCGTTATCGGGCATGGGGATCAGCCGCGCGGTGGCGGCACGAAGTCGACAATGAAGCGCGCGAATACACGCGTGCCGGTGGCCACGTCGGACAGCGTGATGGCCTCCGCCGGGTTGTGGCTGATGCCGCCTTCGCAGCGAACGAACAACATGCCGATGGGGGCGAGGTCAATCAGCGCCATGCCGTCGTGGCCGGCGCCCGACGGCAGGCGGCGCACCGGCAGGCCTTCTTTCTCGATGGCGGCCGCAATCTGCGCCTGCATGGCCGGCGCGCACGGCGCGGTTTTCGCTTCCCACAACGGCGTGAACGCCATGCCGATGTTGCGACGTTGGGCGATGCTTTCGAAGCCGGCGCGGATGGCTGCCACCGCGGTCTGCCGCTGCGCATCGGTGGGCGCGCGCACGTCGAGCGAAAACACGACCTTGCCGGGAATGACATTCATGGCGCCGGGCTGCGCGTCGATGCGGCCCACGGTGCCGACCACATCGGGCATCGACCCGGCAATGCTCTCGACGGCCAGAATGCATTCGCCGGCCGCCGCCAGCGCATCGCGCCGCAGTCCCATCGGCACGGTGCCCGCGTGGCCGGCCATGCCGGTCAAGGCGATGCTGAAGCGATTGCCGCCATTGATGGCCGTGACCACGCCCACCGCCAGGCCTTCGGCTTCCAGCACCGGGCCCTGCTCGATGTGCAGTTCCGCATAGGCCAGCACTTGCTCGGGTCGCCGGCCCACCCCGTCGATGGCGGCGGGATCGAGTCCGAACGCACGCAGCGCGTCGCGCATCGTCATGCCCCCGGCATCGGTCTTGTCGAGCATCGCGCGGTCGAAGGTACCCGCCACGGCGCGGCTGCCGAGCAGCGTGGAGCCGAAGCGCACGCCCTCCTCGTCGCCGAAGCCGACGATCTCGATGGCGTAAGGCAGGCGCGTTGACGTGGCGTGCAATGCCGCGACGCATTCGATGGCGGACAGGACACCCAGCATTCCGTCGTACTTGCCGGCATCGCGCACGGTATCGAGATGCGAACCCAGCATCAGGCATGGCAGCCCGGGCGTGGTGCCTTCGTAACGGCCCACGCAATTGCCCATCGCGTCGAGATGCGCCTGCATGCCGGCTTCGCGCATCCAGTCAAGCACCAGCGCGTTGGCCTGCGCCTGCTGCGGCGACAGGAACACGCGCGTCAATCCACCGTCGAGTTCCGACAACTGGCCCAGCGTCTGGCAATGGTCGTACACACGCTGCGCATTCAGCGCGGCAAGGATGGCAGGATGGTGGCTGGACATGGGTTCGAGGTGCAGTCACGCGAACACGGCGAAGTGGACGATTCTACCGCGCCCGGGGACCACTTCCGGCGCGTCGCGCTATGATCGACGCCTGCCCACCACAGGACAACAGGCCATGGTTCGCACGATTTTCCGGCTTGCGGCGCTGCTGCCATTGCTGGCCGCATGCGCGGCGCCCGCCACCGAGGGCGGTCTCAACCGCGTGCCCGCCTTCGCGCCGGGCAGCACCGCCCCACCGCCCACGATCGCCGCCGACAGCAACGACCTGGTGGGCGCCGTGTGGCTGTGGCTTGGCGCACAACCGGGCAGCACGCCGGTCGGATCACCCGCAAGCGCGGACCGTTACACGCTCGCGTTCCAGGGCGGTGGCCGGGTCAACGTGCGCGCCGACTGCAATCGCGGCGCCGGTCCGTACGAAATCAACGGCGCGGCGATGAAGATCGGGCCGTTTGCCACCACCAAGATGATGTGCGCCGAAGGCTCGCGCGACGGCGAATTCCTGCGCGACCTGGAGCGCGTGACCAGCTATCGCGTCGAGCGCGGCCAACTGGCGCTGACGCTTGCCAATGGGGGCGTGATGCGCTTCAACCGGCAACCTTAGACAATCCATGTAGGCGAGGCTTCAGCCTCGCGGGGTCAATGTGGCGATTGCCGCAGCGAGGCTGAAGCCTCGCCTACAGATTGCGTGGAAATTTGCAGGCCTGCGTTATTTCGCTGCCGGCACCAAGCCGCGCGCGCGGAATTGCGTGATCAGAAGGTCGGCGAAACCGGGCGCCTGCTTGCCCACATCCGACGGGTTGACCGTCTCGGTGGTGCCCGCCCAGATGAGGTTGCGGGTGCGCGCGTCGTACAGGTTGGTTTCCACCGACGCCACGTCGTATTGCGTGACGTCGGTCACCGGATAGAAGCCGGGACCGCCGTAGAAGCCGCCGTAGAAACCGCCATAGGGACCAAAACCACCGCCCGGGACCATCATCGTCGATACCTGCGTCTTGGTATCCACGCGCAACAGCCGGATCATCAGCACCGCATCGGCCCCGGTGGCGGCCACCGCCGCCGAGAACGAAGCCTCGCCGCGCCGCGCATCGGGGGGCACCGTGGCGTAGCCCGGGATGCCCTGCACGCCGGCCGCATTCAATTTCTGCACGATGATGTCCTCGACCACGCGGCTGTCCGCCGTGGTGCCGTCACTGGCCACCACCACCACCTTGCGCAGCACGCCGCCCTTGTAGTTGGTGTCGTACCACGCGGAGCGGATGCTGGTGGATTGGCATGCGGCCAGCAACAGGACCGCGCCTGCGAGGGCAAGGATGCGCAACATCGACATGAGTCGTGATCTCCGTGAAGTGAATCAGTTGGCCCGCTTGGGCGCCATGATCATGCCATCCCTGGCGAGCGCGCCAACCAGCCTGGACGTGTAGTCGGGAATGTTGCGGGCCAAATTGGCCGCATCGTACGAATCGGTGAACGCCGTCCACACCTGCTTGTTGAACGCGCCGACCCAGAGTCCGGTGCCGATCCTGGCGACCTTGTAGTCGGTGGCCTGGTCGGCGCCCTGCTCCTTGAAGAAATCCGAATGGCCCATCTTGTCCGGCGACGGCGAATCCATCGCTGCGGTGACGACAGACGGTTCGTAGGCCGACATCCAGCGCACCTGTGCCATCATGACGCCGTCCGCCCCCGACTTGCGGATGGCGGTGATCAGGTCGGTATCGTCGCCCTTGACGGCATGCGCCGCCACGGCGTCCGTGCCGCCGGCCTTCAGCCTCGCCACGATCGCGTCCTCGACTGCGTCGCGACCGCCCGGCTCGATCTTCATGAGGCTGATCACGAAGATCTTGCGCATGGGCGGGCCGGCAAACTGCGGATCCTTCCACACCCCCTTGACGGAGGTAGATGTGGATAGTGACGTGCATCCGCTCAGCGCGAAGCACAGCAACAGCGGAACCACCAGCAGGCGAACAGGCGACATGGATACGATCCGGATCGGGTGGCGCGGCAACCTTCACCTGCGCCGTAACCCCTGATTCTACCGTGGGCGACCGCGCTAGCGATGGCGGAATACCGGCTTCCTCTTCTCCACGAACGCGGCCATGCCTTCCTTCCGGTCTTCCAGCGCAAACGTGGCGTGGAATTCGCGGCGCTCGAACAGCAGGCCCTCCGCCAGCGACGATTCATACGCGCGGTTGATCGCTTCCTTGATCTTCAGCACCACCGGCAGCGAGAACGATGCGATCCTGGCCGCCAACGCGAGCGCCTCGGTCTCCAGCGCATCGGCCGCGACCACGCGCGCGACGAGCCCGGTGCGTTCGGCCTCCACCGCATCCACCATGCGTCCGGTGAGGCACCAGTCGAAAGCCTTGGCCTTGCCGATCGCGCGCGGCAATCGCTGCGTGCCGCCCATGCCCGGCATCGTGCCGATCGTGATCTCGGGCTGGCCGAACCTGGCGGTATCGGCCGCGATGATCGTATCGCAGGCCATGGCCAGCTCGCAGCCGCCACCCAGCGCATAACCCGCCACCGCGGCGACCACCGGCTTGCGGACGCGGCGCACCGCCTCCCAGTCGCGCGTGATGTAGTTGTCGCCGAAAACCTTGGCGTAGTCCCATTGCGCCATCGCGCCGATATCGGCACCCGCGGCAAAGGCCTTGTCGTTGCCGGTGAGCACGATGCAGCCGATGGCGGGGTCGTCATCGAAGGCCTGCATCGCGGCGCCCAGTTCGCGTGCCAGCACGTCGTTGAGCGCGTTCATCCGCTGCGGGCGATTGAGGCGAATGATGCCGACGCGATCGCGGGTTTCGGTGAGGATGGTCTCAAAAGTTGTGGGCATGGTGGCTTCCGTCGACGTCATGGTTGGTGTGGATTGAAGTGCTTGCGCAGGCCCTGCCAACAGCGGTAATACTCGGGCTGCAGCTGCGCCGATTCAAGTGCGTGCCGCGTGGGCAGGATCGGCAGTCGCGTCTCGAACATGAAGGCCATCGTGTCGGTGATGCGCGTGGGCTGCGAAAGATCGGCCGCGCTGGCCCGTTCGAAGGTATCCACATCCGGCCCGTGCCCGGTCATGCAGTTGTGCAGGCTCGCGCCGCCGGGAACAAAGCCTTCGGCCTTGGCGTCGTAAACGCCGTGCACGATGCCCATGAACTCGCTTGCGACATTGCGATGAAACCACGGCGGCCGGAAGGTGTGCTCCATCGCCAGGATACGCGGCGGAAAGATCACGAAGTCGATCATGTCCACGCCCGGCGTGTCGCTGACCGACTGCAGCACCAGGAAGATCGATGGATCCGGATGATCGAAGCTGATCGACCCGATCGCATTGAAGCGGCGCAGGTCGTACTTGTACGGCGCGTAGTTGCCGTGCCACGCCACTACATCCAGTGGTGAATGATCGATGGCGGCACGCCACAGGTGGCCCATGAACTTGCCGACCAGTTCGAACGGGCCTTCGCGGTCCTCGTACCACGCATGCGGCGTCAGGAAATCACGCGGATTAGCCAGCCCGTTCGACCCCAGCGGGCCCAGGTCCGGCAGCCGGAACGCCGCGCCGTAGTTCTCGCAGACATAGCCGCGCGCGGCGCCGTCGGGCAGCTCGATGCGAAAGCGCACGCCGCGCGGGATCACGACGATTTCCTGTGGCTCGACGTCGATGCGGCCGAACTCCGTGAGGCACAGGAGCCGTCCCTGCTGCGGCACGATCAGAAGCTCGCCGTCCGCGTTGTAGAAGAAGCGGTCGGTCATCGACTGGTTGGCGGCATACAGGTGGATGGCACAGCCGGTCATGCCCTGCGGCGCGCCATTGCCGGCCATCGTGATGATGCCGTCGACGAAATCGGTGGGCGCCGTCGGCAGCGGCCGCGGATCCCAGCGCATCTGGTTGGGGGGTATCGGTACGTCGCCGAACACGCTGACGAGGTGCGGATGCGCCAGCAGCGTGAACGGTTCGTGCATCGCGGCGGGACGAATGCGATACACCCACGAACGTTGGTTGGACGCGCGCGGCGCGGTGAACGCCGTCCCCGACAACTGCTCGGCGTAGAGGCCGTAGGGCGCGCGTTGCGGCGAGTTCTGCCCTTGCGGCAGCGCACCGGGCAGCGCCTCGGTCGCGAATTCGTTACCAAAGCCGGACTGGTAGGTCAGCGGCGTGACGCGGTCGTCAGCGGCCGCCGTGACCAAGGGTGACAAGGTCGTGGTGCTCATGATTGAACGATTCGTCCTTGATGGAAAGGTCGCGCCGCGATCAGCGACCGGCCTCGGTGGCAACGATAACCCCGGCGCGCGCAGCCTGCATTGCCTCGCGCAACACGGCGGCATCGCCGACATGGTTGGCCAGCAACAGGATCAGCCGCGCATTGACCAGCGCGCTCTGCGCTTCCGTCAGGTCGCGGTGCATGCCCAGCAGCGCCTCGTAGAAATCATCGGGCGCGGCAAGATTGGGTTCGATATTGAGCACGGCATGGACCTCACGTTGCGGCACGCGCGCAGGCACGCGCAATCGCTGCGCGCACCCGCGCCGCACTGAAGCTGCGCCAGCGCGCGCACACATGCTGGTCGGGACGGAACAGGTAACAGGTACCCGGCGTGCCGTCGTAGCGCGCCACGGCCAGGCCCGCCGAATCGACCAACGCAGCGGGTGCGTCGCCACCGATCACCACCACGCGACAGGGCACGTCGTTGCCTACAAGCGCGCGCACGTCAGCGGCGGATACCTGCGAAGCGAATACCAACAATACAAACGTCCCGCCCAGATAGTCGAGCAACCAATCGCCGCGCGGCCCCGTCACTGGCGCATCGGCGGCCGGCGCGCCCGGCACCATCGCGCCGGCGAAGGGCGCGTCATCCGGCGTGTTGAGGGGTGAATCCACCAGCACCGTGGGTACCGACAGGCGCCCGCTGTTGACGAGCTTCCGCGCGAACGGAAAATCCCGCGCGAGGCCCAGCACCGCATCGCGGAACACGCGCGACATCGCGCTCTTGGGCGTGATGAAATCGGTGGACCGCGTCGAGTTGCGGATGTTGTCGTCGGCAGCGGTCACGCGCTCGTCATCGTAACTGTCGAGCAGCTTGGCCGGAGCGAGGCCGCGCAGCACGAGGTCGAGCTTCCAACCCAGGTTGTCCGCGTCCTGCACGCCGCTGTTGGCGCCGCGCGCGCCGAACGGGCTCACGAGATGCGCTGCATCGCCGGCAAACAGCACGCGGCCCTGGCGGAATTTCTGCATCCGCCGGCACTGAAACGTGTAGACGCTGGCCCACTCGATCTCGAATTGTGCCGCCGGGCCCAACATCGCGCGCAAGCGCGGCAGGATGCGCTCTGGCTGCTTTTCCACGTCGGGGTCGGCATCCCAGCCCAGCTGGAAGTCCACACGCCAGACGTTGTCGGGCTGCCGATGCAGCAGCACCGACTGATTGGGATGAAACGGCGGGTCGAACCAGAAACGGCGCTCGGCAGGAAAATCCGACGTCATCCGGATATCGGCGATCAGGAAGCGATCGCG
>JANMCS010000056.1:0-6697 GCA_031361405.1 Betaproteobacteria bacterium | reverse complement strand
CGCTTCTTCGCTGGCACGATGCTCGGCCTCGCGTTCTGGCTGATCGGCCGCCTGTTCAACTACCTGGGCGTCCTCAACGACTGGTCGCCGCTCTTCTCCGCCGCCTTTCCGCTGGCCGTGTTCACCGCGCTGGCCGTGGGCATGCAGTACTGGGTCGAGCGGCGGTAGGGCACTCTGGCAGTGCCGGCCCCAATGAAAAAAGCCCGGCACGCCGGGCTTTTTTGCGGAAGCGATGACGCGATGCGTCAGGCCGCCGTTGCTGCCGGCGCCGCTTCCACGACACAGGCGTACTTGTTCTGCTTCGGTCCCTTGGTCTGGAACGCGACATTGCCGTCGACCAGCGCGAACAACGTGAAATCCTTGCCCATGCCGACGTTGACGCCGGGATGAATCAGCGTGCCGCGCTGGCGGACGATGATGCCGCCGGCGCGGATGGTTTCGCCACCGTATACCTTGGTGCCGAGCCGCTTCGAATGCGATTCGCGGCCGTTGCGCGAGCTGCCGCCTGCTTTTTTATGTGCCATGGTCGTGTGTCCTGGTTGACTGTCAGCCGACGATCGCGTCGATCTTCAGTTCGGTGTAATTCTGCCGATGCCCCTGATGCTTCTGGTAGTGCTTGCGGCGGCGCATCTTGAAAATCTTCACCTTGACGCCTCGACCATGCGAGACGACGGTTGCCTGCACTGTCGCACCTTCGACAGTGGGTTGACCCAGACGCACACTTTCACCTTCGCCGACCATCAACACCTGGTCGAGAATCACTTGTGCGCCCACGTCCGCCGGTATCTGTTCTACTTTGAGTTTTTCACCGAGGGCAACCTTGTATTGCTTGCCACCGGTTTTTATGACCGCGTACATGAGAGACTCCAATCGTTGACGTTGCTTGTGCACCGCGCTGGATGGCCCGTTCGGTCGACTGCCTTGCTCCGGGCCACGCCGTGCCTGTTCCTTGCCTGCCCGATGCACCTCGTTGAAATCACGTGGATTGCACCCGGCAAACGAAGGAAAGCTTTGAATTATAAGGCCCAATGGACAATCCTGTCAAACCCGGGCCAGACCACCCTGCGGGACGGCGCTCGGCTCCCTCCGTCGTGCATTTCCCCGCACGCGAGGCGTCAGGCTGGCGCCAAACCGGGCGCGGCTGAGGCCTCGCCTACGGCCCCCCGGCCAAGGAAGTGCCTACGTCCTGGTCGGGACCCGACTTGGTCCAGCCGGGCAGCCAATTTCGATCCGGTAGAATTCCGGCTGCCCGCGCTGCTGTTTACGGCCGGCGACGCCACCGGACGCTGCGCGAGGGTTCCGCGCCCCCATTCCGCGTCCTCCACCACCCCCGCCCAAGCCCTTCCGGAGCCCCTGCCTTGACTGTCGAGTTCCTGAAACCGGTGATCGGTCCCGACATGGAAGCGGTGGACCGCGTGCTTCGCGGCGCGCTGAACTCGGACGTCGTGCTGATCCGGCAGGTGGCGGAATACATCATCGGCGGCGGCGGCAAGCGCCTCCGGCCCGCGCTGCTGCTGCTCACGGCCGGCGCCACCGGATACCGCGGCACCGAGCACCACACGATGGCCGCCGTGGTGGAGATGATCCACACGGCCACGCTGCTGCACGATGACGTTGTCGATGAGTCGTCGATGCGTCGTGGCCACGCCACCGCCAACGCGGAATTCGGCAACGCAGCGTCGGTACTGGTGGGCGATTTCCTGTACTCGCGCGCGTTCCAGTTGATGGTGGCGCTGGCGCGGATGCCGGTGCTGCAGATCCTGGCGGACGCCACCAACGCCATCGCCGAGGGCGAGGTGTTGCAACTGATGAATGCCGGCGACGCCGATCTCACCGAAGCCGCCTATTTCGAGGTGATCCAGCGCAAGACCGCGAAGCTTTTCGAGGCGTCGGCGCGCCTGGGCGCGGTCCTGGGCGGCGCCACCCCCGCGGTCGAGGATGCATTGGGCCGCTACGGCATGCATCTCGGCACCGCGTTCCAGCTGATCGACGACGTGCTCGACTATTCCGGCAATGCCGACGCGATCGGCAAGAACCTGGGTGACGACCTGGCCGAAGGCAAGATGACGCTGCCGCTGATCCGCGCGCTGGCCACGGGCAACGCCACGGACCAGGGGGTGATCCGCCACGCCGTCAGCGGCGGCGGCCTCGCGGATTTTGCCGGCGTGATGGCCGCCATCGCCAGCACCGGAGCACTGGCCTACGCGCGCGAACGCACCGCTGCCGAAATTGCACAGGCGGCGGAGTGTCTGGCGTCCCTGCCCGCGTCGGCGCACCGCGAAAGTCTGCTAGAATTGACCTCCTTCGCGGCGCAGCGGACGTACTGACGTCCATCGTGCCGTGACGTTCGCGGTGCGTGCTTCAAGGCATGCTCCCGCCGCGAATGGGTCGTCCGCCGGCACTGCGGGACCACATGCAGCACGGCAGCAGGCTCGCATTCAGCTTGAAGCCCTCGGGGTGTAGCTTAGCCTGGTAGAGCGCTACGTTCGGGACGTAGAGGCCGGAGGTTCAAATCCTCTCACCCCGACCAGTTTTCCCCTTCCACGCCGGCGCATGCCGGCGTTGTCACACGCGGGCACGCCCAGACCATGATCAAGAACATCAGCCTGATCGGTGCACCGACCGACATCGGCGCCGGCGCGCGTGGCGCCAGCATGGGACCCGAAGCTTTGCGCGTGGCCGGCATCCAGAAGACGCTCGAGGGGCACGGCCTCACGGTCGTCGACCGCGGCAATCTCACCGGCCCCAGCAATCCGTGGCTGCCGCCGGTCGATGGCTACCGGCACCTGCCCGAGGTAATCGCGTGGAACGAATCCGTGCACGCGGCGGTGTACGCCGAATTGCGCGACGGTCACCTGCCAATCCTGCTGGGGGGCGACCATTGCCTAGCCATCGGATCGATCAGTGCGGTGGCGCGCCATTGCCGCGAGGTCGGCCGGCGCCTGCGCATCCTGTGGCTCGACGCGCATGCCGACTTCAACACCAACATGCTGACGCCGAGCGGCAACATCCACGGCATGCCGGTGGCGTGCCTGTGCGGCATCGGTCCGCGCGCGCTGATCGAAATCGGCGGTACCGTCCCCGCGATCAATCCGAAATGGGTGCGCCAGATCGGCATCCGCAGCGTGGACGAAGGCGAGAAGAAACTGGTGCACGACGTCGACCTCGACGTCTTCGATATGCGTTACATCGACGAGATGGGCATGCGCGAGGCCATGCAGCTGGCGCTCGGCACGATGGACGCCAGCACCCACCTGCACGTCAGCTTCGACGTCGATTTTCTCGATCCCGATATCGCGCCCGGTGTTGGCACCACCGTCCGGGGCGGACCTACGTACCGCGAAGCGCAGTTGTGCATGGAAATGATTGCGGACACGGGGCAACTTGGTTCGCTCGACTTGATGGAGCTGAATCCCGCGTTCGACGTGCGCAACCGCACTGCTGAAGTTGCCGTCGACCTGATTGAATCGCTATTCGGAAAAAGCACGCTGATGCGCAAGTAGTGCCAGGCGCCGGACACGCGGGCGTGAATGACAGCGCGCGTGCCGTGAACGAAGATTTTGCTCAGGCCGCCGCGAACAACCGCCACTCGCCGGGCACGCCCTTCAACGCGTGCGCGCCGCGATCGGTGAAGGCTAGTCCGGCACCGGCCACCAGGTCCTTCACGGTGCTGGACACCAGCGTTTCGCCAGCGGCGGCCGCTGCCGCCACGCGCGCGCAGATGTGCACCGCGATGCCGCCCACATCGTCGCCATCCAGTTCGATCTCGCCGGTATGTACGCCGGCGCGGATTTCGATGCCCAGTGGCTGCAAAGCGTTGCGCATCGAGCCGGCGCACCGCACCGCGCGTGCCGGGCCGTCGAAGGTGGCAATGAAGCCATCGCCTGCGGTATTGATTTCGCGGCCGCGAAAGCGCGCGATCTCGGCGCGGGCAATGGTGTGGTGACGGCCGAGCAGGTTGCGCCAGTCGCGGTCACCCAGGCGTGCCGCCGCTTCGGTGGAGCCGACAATGTCGGTGAACATCACGGTGGACAGCACGCGTTCGTACTCGGGCGCGGGCCGCACGCCGGTCAGGAATTCCTGCATCTCGTCAAGGAAACGGCCCTGGTCGCCGATCCACGGCAGGTGATCGTCGCCCGCCAGCTCGACAAATCGCGCGTCGGGAATTCGCTCGGCAATGTAACGGCCTTCCGCCACATTGACGTCCAGATCGCCGGTACGATGCATGACCAGCGTCGGCACGCGGATGGTCGGCAGGATGCTGCGAATGTCGATCTGCGTATTCATCCGGAGCAACGCCACGGCCGCGCCGGGGCTGGCAGCGCGCCGAAAGTACGTGGCCACGCGCTGCGCGAACTCCACATCGCCAACCTTGCTGGGAGCGTAGTGTGCGATGTCCATGAGATTGCCCCACTCGCGTTCGACATGGAGACATTCCTGCTCGCGTTGTTCGGGCGTGGGCGCCCACGGGTAATCCGGGCTCCAGATGCGCGAGGCGAACGTATGCGCCAGAACCAGCCCACGGGTGCGCTCGGGATGCATCGCGGCGAACAAGGCGGCCAGGTTTCCGCCTTCCGAAAATCCGAACAGCGCCGCGCGCTCCGAACCGACCGCATCCATGACGACGGTCAAGTCGTCCATCCGCTCCTCGAGCGTGGGCAGTTTGTCGACTGGCACGCGATCGGAAAGTCCGGTGCCACGCTTGTCGAAGACAATGAGCCTGGAAAACGATGCGAGCCGTTCGAGGAACCGCGCCAGCAACGGCTCCTCCCACGCCAATTCGACGTGGGAGACCCAGCCGGGGATATAAACAAGGTCGAAAGGCCCCTGTCCGACCACCTGATAGGCAATATGCAGATCGCCGCTTTTGGCGTAGTGGGTCTTGGGCGTCATGGTGCGCTCATCACTGGTGGCGTTGCCTGGACCACGAAATCACCTGCATGGCCGGACTCTAGCACCGGAGGGCCGCCAACTTGACGAAGGCCTGGCTACAGCATCGGCATATCCAGCCCCTGCGCCTTGGCCACCGCAACGGCCGACGCATAACCCGCATCGGCATGCCGCATCACCCCCGTGCCGGGATCGTTCCACAGCACTCGCGCGATGCGCTTCGCCGCCGCATCCGTGCCATCACAGACGATCACCACACCGGAGTGTTGCGAATAGCCCATGCCGACGCCGCCGCCGTGATGCAGCGATACCCATGTCGCGCCGCCCGCGGTGTTCAGCAACGCGTTGAGCAGCGGCCAATCCGACACCGCATCCGAGCCATCGAGCATCGATTCCGTTTCGCGATTGGGACTGGCCACACTGCCGGTGTCGAGGTGGTCGCGACCGATCACGATGGGCGCCGTCAGCTCGCCGCTGGCCACCATGGCATTGAACGCGAGGCCCGCGCGATGCCGGTCGCCCAGCCCCAGCCAGCAGATGCGCGCCGGCAATCCCTGGAACGCAATGCGCTCGCTCGCCATGTCCAGCCAGCGATGCAGGTGCGCGTCATCGGGGAACAGTTCCTTCACCTTGCGGTCGGTCTTGTGGATGTCCTCCGGGTCGCCGGACAGCGCCACCCAGCGGAACGGACCTTTGCCTTCGCAGAACAGCGGCCGGATATAGGCCGGCACGAAGCCTGGAAAGTCGAACGCGTTGGCGACACCTTCGTCGAACGCCACCTGTCGGATGTTGTTGCCGTAATCGAAGGTGGGAATGCCTTGCGCGTGGAACGCGAGCATCGCTTCCACATGCGCCTCGATCGATTGCTTCGCCGCCGCGGTCAGCGCCGCATGCTGCGCCGGATCGCGCTGTGCGGCGAGCCATTGGTCCACCGACCAACCCGCCGGCAGGTAGCCGTTGATGAGATCGTGCGCGGACGTCTGGTCGGTGACCATGTGCGGCTTGACGCCGCGCTTCAGCAGTTCAGGCAGGATTTCGGCCGCGTTGCCGACGAGACCCACGCTGACGGGCTTGCGGCTTGCCGTGGCGCGCGCGATGCGCGCCAATGCGTCATCGAGATCGCGCGCTTCTTCGTCGAGGTACCGCGTGGCAAGGCGCATCTCGATGCGCGAACGCTGGCAATCGATGGCCAGCATCGACGCGCCCGCCATCGTGGCCGCCAGCGGCTGCGCGCCGCCCATGCCGCCCAGCCCCGCCGTGAGGATCCACTTGTCGGCAAGATCGTTGCCGTAGTGCTGGCGCCCGGCCTCGGCAAATGTTTCGTACGTGCCCTGCACGATGCCCTGGCTGCCGATGTAGATCCACGAGCCGGCAGTCATCTGCCCGTACATCATGAGGCCCTTGCGGTCGAGCTCGTTGAAGTGCTCCCACGTGGCCCACTTCGGCACGAGGTTGGAATTGGCGATCAGCACGCGCGGCGCGTCAACATGCGTCCTGAACACACCCACCGGCTTGCCCGACTGGATCAGCAGCGTTTCGTCGTCCCCCAGGCGCCGCAACACGTCGACGATCGCGTCGAAGCATTCCCAGTTGCGCGCCGCGCGGCCGATGCCGCCGTAGACCACCAGTGCCTGCGGGTTCTCCGCGACTTCAGGATCGAGGTTGTTCATCAGCATGCGCAGCGGCGCTTCCGTCAGCCAGCTGCGGGCGGTGCGGTCGGTCCCGCGCGGAGCGCGGATCACGCGGTCGGCGTGGCGCGTGCCGATCGAGGCGGACGACAGGGTCTTGGGATCATCGCGGTGCATGG
>JANMCS010000565.1:0-2560 GCA_031361405.1 Betaproteobacteria bacterium | reverse complement strand
GGCGTCATGCCCGAGATCCGCGCCGCCTGGCCGACCGTTTCCGGTTGCCCCTTGGCCAGTTTCTGGCGCGCTTCGGTGGACAGGCCACGCACGTCGGCATAGTCGAGATCGGGCGGAATGCGCAGCGACTCCTGCGCCAGGTGTCGCGCGATCTCGTCGTGCTGACGGTCGATGTAGCCCGCATATTTGATCGTGACTTCGACCTGCTCGGCCACCAGCGCGTCGTCAACGGGCGTGCCGCTGGCCGCCAACGAGTGCAACGTGGCGTAGGTGACGCTGGGTCGCCGCAGCAAGTCAGCGAGCACATACTCTCGCTCCAACGGCTGTCCGAACACCCGGTCGGTATCGGCTGCCCCGATCATCGACGGCGTGATGCGGGTGTCGTGCAGGCGCGCCAGCTCAATGGCGACGGCATCGCGCTTGCGCGTGAACGCATCCCACCGCGCATCGTCAACCACACCCAAGCGCCGGCCATGTTCAGTCAGACGCAGGTCGGCGTTGTCTTCGCGCAACTGCAGCCGGTACTCGGCGCGCGACGTGAACATCCGGTAGGGCTCGGACACGCCACGCGTGACGAGGTCGTCGACCAGCACGCCCAGATAGGCCTCGTCGCGGCGCGGACACCAGCCCTCCTCGTCGCGCACGAAGCGCGCCGCATTGAGGCCGGCGAGCAAGCCTTGCGCCGCCGCTTCCTCGTATCCGGTGGTGCCATTGATCTGCCCGGCAAAGAACAATCCCTGGATGGCTTTGGTTTCGAGCGTGGCCTTCAGCCCGCGCGGGTCGAAGAAGTCGTATTCGATTGCATAGCCGGGGCGCAGGATGTGCGCGTGGTGGCAGCCCGGCAGTGAGCGGATCAGGTCCAGTTGAACATCGAAGGGCAGCGACGTCGATACGCCATTCGGATAGATCTCGTGCGTATCGAGGCCTTCGGGTTCGAGGAAGATCTGGTGGCTATCACGCTGCGCGAAGCGCACCACCTTGTCCTCGATCGATGGGCAATAGCGGGGGCCCACGCCTTCGATCACGCCGGTGTACATCGGCGAGCGGTCGAGTCCCGCGCGAATGATGGCGTGCGTGCGCTCGTTGGTATGCGTCACCCAGCACGGCCGTTGGCGCGGATGCATCGCGCGGGTGCCGAGGAACGAGAACACCGGCGCCGGCTCGTCGCCGGGCTGCACGTCCAGGTTCGATAAATCGATCGTGCGACCGTCCAACCGCGGCGGGGTGCCGGTCTTCAGCCGGCCCACGGGGAGATTCAGTTCGCGCAGCCGCGCGCCCAGGCGCTTGGCCGGCGGATCGCCGGCGCGCCCGGCTTCATGGTTCTTGAGTCCAATGTGGATCAGCCCGGACAGGAACGTACCGGTGGTCAGCACGACCGCCGCCGCGTGAAAGGTCAGCCCGATCTGAGTGACCACCCCAGCCACGCGGTCGCCGTCGAGCACGAGGTCGTCCACGGCTTGCTGGAACAGCGTCAGGTTCGGCTGGTTTTCCAGCCGGCGCCGGATCGCTGCACGGTAGAGCACCCGGTCGGCTTGGGCGCGGGTGGCGCGGACGGCGGGACCCTTGCTGGCGTTGAGGGTGCGGAACTGGATGCCGGCCTCGTCGGTGGCGATGGCCATCGCGCCGCCCAGCGCGTCGATTTCCTTGACCAGATGGCCCTTGCCGATACCGCCGATCGACGGGTTGCAGGACATCTGGCCCAGCGTCTCGATGTTGTGGGTCAGCAGCAGCGTGCGCCGGCCCATCCGCGCGCTGGCGAGCGCGGCCTCGGTGCCGGCGTGACCGCCACCGACGACTATCACATCGTAGATTTCTGGGAAGTCCATGATTAATTGGATATTTATGTCCCGGCAACGTCGTGGAGGCGGGGTCTGGATTCTAGCGCAATCAACGCCTTGGCGAAAGTGCCGGTTCCACGTGGAACATGGGCTCGTTCATCGTGGGCGTCGGCATGGCGCCCGGAATTTGCGGACACATCTTGCGGTGCGATTACGAAACGCCGATGCATCTTCCACCGATCGGCTTCAAAATCATGTTTCACGTGAAACGCTGCCGGCTTGGCGGACCCGAACCGGGCGAACGCTTGGAACGATCAGTCCAACGGTGCCGGACCGGTGGACGCGCGGATCACCAGCTTGAATGGAATTTCAACGGCTGCCGGCGAACCCCCGGCCAGCACCGCCAGCAGATAGTCCACCGCGGCCTCGCCCATGGCGGTGGTGGGCACCCGGATGGTGGTCAGCGCCGGGCGGGCTTGGCGCGCCGGGGCCAGGTCATCGAAACCAACGATGGAAATCTGCCCGGGGACGTCAAGTGTCCGCGCCTGGCACTCCCGCAAGGCGCCTAGCGCCAGGATGTCGTTGCCGCAGACCAGCGCCGTCGGCGGCGACGCCACCTGCATCAGACAACGCAAGCCGTCGCGCGCCGCGGCCAGCGCGTAGCGGCGCTCGGCCACGCGCGCTGCCGGCAAGGCGATGCGCGCGGCGGCCAGCGCCTGCCGCACGCCGGCCAGGCGCGACGCGGCACGGTCGTTGTCGCGCGTCACGCCGGCCAGCATGGC
>JANMCS010000050.1:0-2361 GCA_031361405.1 Betaproteobacteria bacterium | reverse complement strand
AGGTGACGCCGTACTCCGCCCGGTACGCCTCGACTGCCGGCGCATGGGCCGTCAACGCCGGTCGCCCGGCGATGAACTTCATCACGTCATCCAGCGTCGCGATCGCGATCACCGGAATGCCATAGGTCTCGCGTACTTCATCCACCGCCGACCGCTCGCCCAGCCCGCGTTCCAGCCGGTCGAGCGCGATCAGCACGCCGGCCGGGGCGGCGCCGTGCGCCTTGATCATGGTCACGGATTCGCGGACCGAGGTGCCCGCGGTGATGACGTCGTCGACGATGACGATGCGGCCAGCCAGAGGCGCCCCCACGATGGTGCCGCCTTCGCCGTGGTCCTTCGCTTCCTTGCGATTGAAGCTGAACGGCAAATTGTGACCTTTTTCGGCAAGCGCGATAGCAGTAGCGGCGGCCAAGGTGATGCCCTTGTACGCCGGACCATATAGCTGGTCGAAGGGGATGCCTGAGGCCAGCAACGCTTCGCCGTAGAAGCGCCCGAGGCGCCGCAGGCTTTCGCCGTCGTTGAACAATCCGGCGTTGAAGAAATAGGGACTGGTGCGGCCCGCCTTGGTGACGAATTGTCCAAAACGAAGCACGTCGCGTGCCAGCGCAAAGGCCAGGAATTCTTGCCGAAAATCATTCATGGTGTTGTTTTTATTCTGATTTTTGCCACATTATACCCGTAGGATCGCGTTTCGGGAACGCGGATATTCACCTGGCGCGTGCGATGCCCCTGCTTAGTGGCGGCGTATCAGGCGTCCTGTACACTCGGCAACTTTTTGCAGATCCATGCGCGTCATCTCCCTCAACGTTAACGGTATCCGCGCGGCTGACCGCAAGGGGCTGGGCGCCTGGCTTTCGCGCAGCCATCCGTGGGACGTCGTGTGCATGCAGGAGGTGCGCGCCGGCCTGTCAATGATCCCCACTCATCTCCATGCGCCGCGCAAGTCCACCGCATCGTTCCACGCCGCGCAAAAGGCGGGCTATGCCGGCGTGGGTATCTACACGCAGGCGCCGGCCGCGTTCGCCCACGGCTTCGGCAGCCACGAATTCGATGCGGAAGGGCGTTACCTGCGCGCCGATTTTCGCGAGTTGTCGATCATCAGCGTGTACCTGCCGTCGGGGTCGAGCGGACCGCATCGCCAAGCTTCGAAGTTTCGGTTCCTGGCCGAATTCCTGCCGCACCTGACTGCGCTGCGAAAATCGGGACGCGAGATCATCCTGTGCGGCGACTGGAACATCGCGCACCAGAACATCGATCTCGCCAACTGGCGCAGCAACCAGAAGAACTCGGGGTTCCTGCCGGAAGAGCGGGCATGGTTGACGCAGATCTTCGACGAGCTGGGCTTTGTCGATGTCTTTCGCCGCATCGACGCGCGGCCGCATCAGTACACGTGGTGGTCCAATCGCGGACAGGCGTGGACCAAGAACGTGGGCTGGCGTCTCGACTACCAGATCGCGACGCCGGGCATCGCGGCGGCCGCGCGCGCGACCTCGATCTACAAGGCGCGGCGCTTTTCCGATCACGCGCCGCTGATCGTCGACTATGACTTCGATCTGCGGTAGCGCGCCGAACAAAACGCGCTGTAGGCGAGGCTTCAGCCTCGCTTGAATTTCGTTGGATTGACCCCGCGAGGCGGAAGCTTCGCCTACATCGAACATTTGAATTCATGTTGCGCATTACGAACCTGACACTCGCCCGTGGCGCCAAGCGCTTGCTGGAAGGCGCCAACCTCACCGTCCATCCCGGGCAGAAACGCGGGCTGGTGGGCGCGAACGGCTGCGGCAAGTCGAGCCTCTTTACCGCGCTGCTGCACGACCTGCTGCCCGATGCCGGATCCATCGATCTGCCGGCCGCCTGGACGATCGCGTACGTCGCGCAGGAGACGCCGCCGGTGGAGGCTACGGCGCTGGACTTCGTGCTGGATGGCGATCGTGAGCTGCGCGAGGTCGAGGCCGCGCTCGCGGCGGCGGAGCACGATCACGCGCACAGCGGCGAGGCGCTGGCGGAATTGCATCATCGGTACGAGGACATCGGCGGCTATGCGGCGCGCGCCCGCGCGGCCACGCTGCTGTCGGGGTTGGGCTTTGCCGACGATCGCCACGGCGACACCGTCAACCAGTTTTCCGGCGGCTGGCGCATGCGCCTCAACCTGGCGCAGGCGCTGATGTGTCGCTCCGATCTGCTGCTGCTCGACGAACCCACCAACCATCTCGACCTCGACGCCGTGCTGTGGCTCGAGGACTGGCTGGGCCGCTATCCCGGGACGTTGCTGCTGATCACGCACGATCGCGATTTTCTCGACGGTGTCGTCGATGGCATCGTCCACGTCAACGCGCGCAAGCTCGACAGCTATACCGGCAA
>JANMCS010000046.1:0-1399 GCA_031361405.1 Betaproteobacteria bacterium | reverse complement strand
TGGTGACGCCTTCGGCCGCGATGGCACGAACCGTATCGAAGATCTTCTGCACCATGAGCGGCGCCAGCCCCATCGACGGCTCATCCAGCAGCAGGAGTTTCGGCCGCGACAGCATCGCGCGACCCATCGCCAGCATCTGCTGCTCACCGCCGGACAGCGTGCCCGCCGTTTGCCGGCGCCGTTCCTTGAGGCGCGGAAAGAGGCTGTACACGCGCTCGATATCCGACTTGATCGCAGCGCGATCATTGCGGATGTACGCGCCCATCGCCAGGTTTTCCTCGATCGTCAGCGCGCCGAACACACCGCGGCCCTCGGGCACCATCGCGAGGCCGCGGCGAACCAGCGTGAATGCCGGCTTACCGGTCACATTGTCGCCGCCGTACAGGACCCGGCCGGCCCTGACCGGCAGCAGTCCGCAGATGCCCTTCAACGTGGTGGTCTTGCCGGCGCCGTTGGCGCCGATCAGGCAGACGAGTTCGCCTTGGCCCACTTCGAGGTCGATGCCCTTCACGGCATGGATGCCGCCGTAGGCTACCTCGAGTTTCTGCAGCGCCAGCAGCGGAACGGCCGCGGTCATCCCGTCCCCTTCAGATTCAGCGTCACTTCACCGCCGAGATAGGCCGCGATCACGCGCTCGTCCTGCTGCACCTCGGCTGCCGGACCTTCGGCGATCTTCTTGCCGTAGTCGAGCACGAGTACGCGGTCGCACAGGCTCATCACCAGCTTCATGTCGTGCTCGATCAGCAGGATCGTGGTGCCGTCGCGGCGGATGTCCTCCAGCAACGCGCGCAGCGATGCGGTCTCGGTGGCGTTCATGCCGGCGGCGGGCTCGTCGAGCGCCAGCAGCTTCGGCTCGGTGGCCATCGCGCGGGCGATTTCGAGGCGCCGCTGGTCGCCATAGGCAAGATGCCGCGCGAGGCTGTGCGCACGCTTGTCGACGCCGACATACTTGAGCAGCTCGAAGGCGCGCTTGTGAATGGCCTTTTCCTCGGCGCGCGTGCTGGCGTTGCGCGAGATCGCGCCCCAAACGCCGGCGTGCGTGCGGACGTGGCGGCCGATCATCACGTTCTCGAGCGCGGACAGGTTGGCGAAGAGGCGGATGTTCTGGAACGTGCGCGCGATGCCCCGCGCCGCCACGTCGTTGGGCTTCATGTGCTCCAGCGGCTCGCCGTCGAACGTGAACGTGCCGCCGTCGGGGACGTAGATGCCGGTCAGCACGTTGAAGAGTGACGTCTTGCCGGCACCGTTGGGGCCGATCAGTCCGTATATTTCGCCGTGATTGATGGTGAAGCTGACCTCGGACAGCGCCTGCACGCCCCCGAAGCGCTTGGTGATGCCCGTTGCCGTAAGCAGCGCCAGTTTGCTCACGGTGAACCACCTTCGCGCTGCGCGCTCCGGC
>JANMCS010000494.1:0-4737 GCA_031361405.1 Betaproteobacteria bacterium | reverse complement strand
TTCATCGAGGATGCGCAGGCCCTCCTGCATGCCGGGTCCGCGAAACGACGCATGCGAACTGCGGTTGGCCTTGTCGTAGGACGACTTGAAGATGAACGGGATGCCGAGGTCGGCGCAGATCGACTTCAATTCGCCGGCGACGTCGACCTGCAATTGCCGCGATTCGACGACGCAGGGGCCGGCAATCAGGAAGAAACGCCGATCAAGGCCGACGTCGTAGCCGCAGAGTTTCATTGCCTGTCTAGACCGCTGCGACGAGCTTGGCCACGGCGTCCGTGACATCGCTCTGGCCGCGCTGACGGTGCTCGAGCGCCGCGTTGACGAAACTTATGAACAGCGGATGGCCGCGCCGCGGATTGGAGGTGAATTCCGGGTGGAACTGGCAGCCGAAGAACCACGGATGCCCGGGCAACTCGACCATCTCCACCAGATCGCCCGCGGTATCGCTCCTGGCCCGCGCGCCGACGGTCAATCCGGTTGCCTCAATCCGCGCCAGATAGTGATTGTTGACCTCGTAACGATGCCGATGCCGCTCGGCCACCGTCGTGCTGCCATAGATCCTGTGCGCCAACGAGCCCGGCACGACCTCGCACGGCTGCGCGCCGAGCCGCATCGTGCCGCCCATGTCCGAATTCTCGGTGCGCATCTCGATCGACCCGTCGCGGTTCTGCCATTCGGTGATCAGCGCCACGACTGGAAACGGCGTGGCGGTGTCGAATTCGGTGCTGTTGGCATGCGCCAGCCCGGCCCTGTTGCGCGCGGTTTCGATGACGGCCAGTTGCATGCCAAGACAGATGCCAAGGTACGGCACGCGCTTTTCGCGCGCATAGCGGACGGCGGCAAGCTTCCCTTCCACGCCGCGCTTGCCGAAACCGCCGGGCACCAGAATGGCGTCCATGCCTTGCAGCGCATCCACGCCTTCGGTCTCCAGCACTTCGGAGTCGACGTAGTGGATGACGACCTTCGACCGGGTGTGCATGCCGGCGTGGGTCAGCGCCTCCGACAGCGACTTGTACGATTCAGTGAGGTCGACGTACTTGCCGACCATCGCGATGTGCACTTCGTGTTGCGGATGCTCGAGTGAATCGACCAGCTTGCTCCACACGGACAGGTCGGCCGGCGGAACGTCGAGCTGCAGCTTCTTGCAGACGATGACGTCCAGGCCTTCGGCGTGGAGCATGCCCGGAATCTTGTAGATGGAATCGGCATCAAGCGCCGGGATCACCGCTTCGGCCGGCACATTGGTGAACAGCGCGATCTTGCGGCGATCCCCGTCCGAAACAGGGCGATCGGCACGGCACAGCACGACGTCGGGCTGGATACCGATTTCGCGCAATTCCTTCACCGAATGCTGCGTAGGCTTCGTCTTCATCTCGCCAGCTGACGGGATATACGGCACCAGTGTCAGGTGGATGTAGCAGACGTTGTCGCGGCCGAGCTGGATGCCGAGCTGCCGGATCGCTTCGAGAAACGGCAGCGACTCGATGTCGCCCACGGTGCCACCGACTTCGACCAGCGCGACTTCGGCATCGCCGGCACCCGCGAGGATCCAGCTCTTGATTTCGTCGGTGATGTGCGGAATCACCTGGACGGTGCCGCCGAGATAATCACCGCGGCGTTCCTTGCGAATCACCGACTCGTAAATCTGGCCGGTGGTGAAATTGTTGCGCTTGCCCATCCGCACATCGGTGAAGCGCTCGTAGTGGCCAAGATCGAGGTCGGTCTCGGCACCGTCGTCAGTGACGAACACTTCGCCGTGCTGGAACGGCGACATCGTGCCGGGGTCGACGTTGATGTAGGGATCGAGCTTGAGGTTGGTGACGCGGACGCCGCGGGTAGTGAGGATGGCGGCGAGGGAGGCCGCGGCGATGCCCTTCCCGAGTGAGGACACCACCCCACCGGTCACGAAGACGAACTTGGTCATGATTAAACTCGCCCCGGGAAATTGTTATTTTACCCGATGCCCAGCGCCTTTGCCATCCGCGCGCGCGCCGTGTCGCGCCCCAGCAGCGCCAGGACCGCGTCGATGGCCGGCGTGGTCGGCGTACCTGCCACCAGGAGGCGCATCGGCATCATGATCTGCGGCGGCTTCAATCCGTGCCGGGCCGCAGCCGCCTTCATGCCCGCGGCCAGCGCTTCGCGGGTCCAGGGGGTCGTCGCAAATTCGGCATGCAATTCGAGGAGCGCGCCGCGATTGGCCGCGGTAACCATTGCGGACACCTTGTCCGCCGCCACCGCCGGCGTGCTGTAGAAATACCACGCTGCATCCGCCATTGTGACGAGCGTTTCGCAGCGGTCGCGCAACAGCACCGCGACCGCGCCGACGTCCGGCCCCATCGCCGGATCGAGGCCGGCACGCACCAGGTACGGCGCGAGATGCCGGCCAAGTTCCGCTTCCGGCAGGCGCTTCATGTGCTCCTGGTTGACCCAGTTCAACTTGCCTGCGTTGAAGCGCGAAGGCGCCGGGCTGATGCCGGACAATTCGAACCAGTCGACCAGCTGCGCGCGCGAGAAGAGCTCATCGTCGCCATGGGCCCAGCCGATCCGCGCCAGGAAATTGACCATCGCTTCCGGCAGATAGCCGGCGGCCTCGTAGTCCATCACGCCGACGGCACCATGCCGCTTGGAGAGCTTGGCCCCGTCCTCGCCCAGCACGGTGGGCACATGCGCATAGCGTGGCGGCGCCACGCCCAGCGCGTGAAAGATATTGATCTGCCGCGGCGTGTTGTTGACATGGTCATCGCCGCGGATCACGTCGGTGATGCCCATGTCCCAATCGTCGACCACCACGCAGAAGTTGTAGGTGGGCGTGCCATCGCTGCGCGCGATCACCAGGTCATCCAGCTCGCTGTTGGCAATCTCGATGCGGCCCTTCACGCCATCGTCCCAGGCCACGGCGCCGGTGTCCGGATTGCGGAAGCGGATGACGGGTTTGACGTCGGTCGGCACCGTCAATCCGGCTGCTCGTTCGGGGCGCCAGCGCCCGTCGTAGCGGGGCTTGTCGCCGCGCGCCGTCTGCTCCGCACGCAACGTATCGAGCTCCGGCATGGTCATGTAGTCGCGATAAGCCAGTCCGCGCTCGACCAGATCGGCCAGCACGGCGCGATACCGGTCCATTCGCTGCATCTGGTAGAACGGACCCTCGTCATAATCGAGCTGCAGCCAGGCCATTGCGTCGAGGATTGCCTGCACCGCCGCCGGTGTCGACCGTTCGACGTCCGTGTCCTCGATGCGCAGGATGAATGTGCCGCCGTGGTGCCGTGCAAATGCCCACGCGAACAGGCCCGTGCGGATGTTGCCGAGATGCATGTACCCCGTGGGGCTGGGGGCGAAGCGGGTCCTGACCTTGCTCACGTGATGCCTGATTTAGGGAAAGGACGCATATTACCGGGCGCCGAATTGGAACCACCACGGTGGCCGCCATTTCCTGGGCACGCGGTCGATGCGCGACGTGGCGTGGGGGACCGCTTTCCAGCTGAATTGGAGGGGTCGTCGATTTGACCCCGACTTCAGCAGGAAAGCGGTGCCGCACGCCGCGGCGCCGGCAAAACTGAATACACATTCCAACGAACAACGATGCGCCTCGCGAGGCTGAAGCCTCGCCTACAGCGTCGTACTCGAGATCACGACCGGCGTGGTGGCTGCCAGCGCAGGTCGAGCGTGGCCGGCGTGGCCGGATTGGGCTGCTCCGGATGTACGGTGATCGCGCCCGGCGTGTGCCCATGCGCGGTGAAGCGCGCCACGCGCCGCGCCTCCGCTTCGTTGGCATTGACCGGAAACGTGGCGTAGTTGCGGCCGCCGGGATGCACGACGTGGTAAACGCAACCGCCCAGCGCGCGCTGCGCCCAGGTGTCGATGAGATCGAAGGTCAGCGGCGCCTGGACGCCGATGGTCGGATGCAAGGCCGACGGCGGACTCCACGCCCGGAAGCGCACGCCCGCCACGAACTCGCCGGGCACGCCGGTCGACGTCAACGGCAGCGCCCGGCCATTGCAGATCACGGCGTGGCGACCGTCGGTGACGCCGGTGACCTTGACCTGCATCCGCTCCACCGACGAGTCGACATAGCGCGACGTGGCGCCCAGCGCCACCTCCTCGCCCAGCACGTGCCACGGTTCGATGGCCTGGCGCAGTTCGATCGTGACGGCGTCATAGGTCGCGGTGCCGAAACGCGGAAAGCGAAACTCGACGAACGGGTCGAACCACGCCGGATCGACCGGATAGCCGGCGCGGCCGAGATCGATGGCCACGTCGCGGATGTCCGCAGCCACGAAATGCGGCAGCAGCCAGCGATCGTGCAGCGCCGTGCCCCATGGAATCAGATTGCCGCGATAGGGCTCGCGCCAGAATCGCGCGACGAGCGCGCGCAGCAGCACCATTTGCACGGCGCTCATCTGGTAGTGCGGAGGCATCTCGAACGCGCGGAATTCAAGCAGGCCCAGGCGCCCGGTGGGACCGTCGGGCGAATAGAGCTTGTCGATCGAGAATTCCGACCGGTGCGTGTTGCCCGTCAGGTCGGTCAGCAGATGGCGCAGCAACCGATCGGTGAGCCACGGCTGCGGCGTCTCCTGTCCCGGCGTTTGCGTGCGCGCCAGCTGCTGGAACGCGATGCCCCGTTCGTACAACCGGTCGTCGCGCGCGTCGTCCACGCGGGGCGCCTGGCTGGTGGGCCCGATGAACATGCCGGAGAAGAGGTACGACAGCGCCGGATGGTTTTGCCAATACGTGATGAGGCTC
>JANMCS010000039.1:0-2266 GCA_031361405.1 Betaproteobacteria bacterium | reverse complement strand
GTCGGCTTTACTTTGACGAGCGCCATGTCAGGCCTCCGCCGCGAAGTTGATTTCCTGGCCCGGCTTCAGGCACACGTAGGCCTTCTTCCAGTTGCTGCGACGGCCCATGAACCGGCCGAAGCGCTTTTCCTTGCCCTTGACGACCAAGACCTGGACGCTGTCCACCTGCACCTTGAACATCAGTTCGACCGCCGCCTTGATTTCGGGCTTGGTCGCGTCGGGCGCGACGCGGAAGATCACCTGCTCGTGCTTGTCGGCGACGTACGTGCCCTTCTCGGACACGATCGGCGCCAGCAGCAGCGTCATCAGGCGCTCGTTGCTGTGCTTCTTCACATGGCTGGCGTATTGCTTCATCCCAGCATCTCCTCGAATTGCGTGACCGCGCCGCGCGTGACCAGCACGTTCTTGAAGCGCACGAGGCTCACCGGATCCACTTCCCGGGTTTCGAGCACCAGAACATCCGTGAGGTTGCGCGACGACAGGTACACGTTGTCGTCCAGATTGTCGGTGACGATCAGCACGGTGCCGGTAAGACCGAAGCCCTTGACCAGCTGCGCGAATGCCTTGGTCTTGGGCGAGTCCACAGTCAGGTTCTCGATCACCAGCAAACGATCCTCGCGGACCAGTTGCGACAGCAGCGAGGTGAGGCCCGCGCGATACATCTTGCGGTTGACCTTCTGCGAGAAGTTCTCGTCAGGCATCGACGGGAAGATCTTGCCGCCGCCACGCCACAGCGGGCTGTTGGCCTGGCCGGCACGAGCGCGACCCGTGCCCTTTTGCGCCCAGGGCTTCTTGTGCGACTTGTTGATGTCAGCACGGCCCTTCTGCGCGCGCGTGCCCTGGCGGCCATTGGCCTGATAGGCAATGACCAGCTGGTGGATCAGCGCTTCGTTGTATTCGCGACCGAACAAGGCGTCGGAACCCGACACCGTGGCGGTCTTGTCGCCATTACCGGCGAGAAGTTTCAGGTCCATGGTCAGGCCCCCTTCTTCAGCGGCGTCTTGACCGACGGCAGCACGACGATGTGACCACCGTCGGCGCCAGGCACGCAACCCTTGACCAGCAGCAGGCCGCGGACGGTGTCCACACGGACGACCGACAGCAACTGCGTGGTACGGGTGACGTTGCCATGCTGGCCCGCCATGCGCTTGCCCGGAAACACGCGGCCCGGATCCTGCGCCATGCCGATCGAGCCCGGCGTGTTGTGCGAGCGCGAGTTGCCGTGCGAGGCGCGGTTCGAGCTGAAGTGGTGACGACGGATCACGCCGGTGAAGCCGCGACCCTTGGTGGTGCCCGTCACATCGACCAATTGACCCACGGTGAACGTGTCAACGCCGACGACGTCACCCGCCTTGAACTTCGCGAGCTCGTCTTCCTTGACCGTGAATTCCTTGAGCACCACGCCCGACTCCACACCCGCCTTGGCGAGGTGGCCTGCCACCGGCTTGGTCACGCGCGAGGCGCGACGCTTGCCGTAGGTGACCTGCACGGCGGAATAGCCGTCGGTCTCAGGTGTCTTGATCTGCGTGACGCGGTTGTTCGCGACATCGAGCACCGTCACCGGGATGGCTGCGCCATCGTCGGTGAAGACCCGTGTCATGCCGACTTTGCGGCCGACCAGTCCGAGAGACATTTCTAATTTTCCTTTCAACGCCACCGATTACGATTGACCGGCGACTAAAGTTTAGACAACGACTGCTTGTTCAACTGCCCTGCCCGCGGCAAACGCCGCGGTGAATCCAGTGACGCTTACTGCAGCTTGATCTCGACATCGACACCCGCCGGCAGATCGAGCTTCATCAACTGGTCCACCGTCTTGTCGGTGGGGTCGATGATGTCCATCAGGCGCAGGTGCGTGCGGATTTCAAACTGGTCGCGCGACGTCTTGTTGACGTGCGGCGAGCGCAGCACGTCGAAGCGCTCGATCTTGGTCGGCAGCGGCACGGGACCCTTGACGACGGCGCCGGAGCGCTTGGCCGTCTCGACGATTTCCTGTGCCGACTGGTCGATCAACTTGTAATCGAAAGCCTTCAGACGGATGCGGATGCGTTGGTTGTTCATGACTACCTCATGCGGGCGAAAGTGGAACTGCGCCTTCGTCCGGTTGAATGACTTGTTGGCCTTGTTACTTGATGACCTTGGCGACGACGCCGGCACCGACGGTACGGCCGCCTTCGCGAATCGCGAAGCGCAGGCCCTCTTCCATCGCGATCGGCTGGATCAACGTCACCGTCATCCCGATGTTGTCCCCCGGCATCACCATCTC
>JANMCS010000419.1:0-8099 GCA_031361405.1 Betaproteobacteria bacterium | reverse complement strand
CCGCCGGCGATCGCACCCATGATGAGCTGGCCCTCGGCGCCGATGTTCCAGACGTTGGCGCGATAGCCGATGGCAAGCCCGACGGCGCACAGCATGATCGGGCTGGCTTTGAGCAGCAGTTCGCCGACGTCGTAGAGCGTGTCGATGGGCTCGATGAAGAATACGTACATCGCCTCCCACGGATTCTTGCCCATCGCCGAGAACAGCACAAAGCCGATCGCCAGCACGGCGAGCGTGGCCACGATCGGCGACAGCCAGCCGGCCAGCCGCGACGGTTCAGGGCGAGGTTCGAGGCGAAGGCGCATGGGCGGTCAGGGCTGGCGGAAAGGCGTGGTAACGGTGTGCTGCACGCAGCGTCAGACCATGCCGGCCGGTGAAAACGGACGGTGCGGCTCTGCGCCCGACGCAATGAACGATCCGGACATCAGGAGGCCGATCTCGGCGGCATTGGTATCGCGCACCGGCTTCGCGTCGGACAGGCGGCCGCGCGCGATCACGGCGAGGCGATCGCATATCTCGAAGAGTTCATCCAGTTCCTCCGACACCACCAGCACCGCGACACCGCTGTCGCGCAGGTCGAGCAGCGCCTGCCGGATCTGCGCGGCCGCGCCGACATCCACTCCCCAGGTGGGCTGCGCGGCGATCATCATTTGCGGATGCTGTCGTATTTCACGGCCGACAATGAATTTCTGCAGGTTGCCGCCGGAGAGGCTGCGCGCCGCGGCGTCGGGCCCGCCGGCCTTGACGCCATATGCGCGAATGGTTTCCACCGCATAGGCGCGCACTGCGTCGTCGCGCACGAAGCCGCGCGCGACGAGTTGCTGCCGGTACGCGGTGAGCAGGGCATTTTCGGCCAGTGACATTTCGGGCACGGCACCGCGGCCGAGGCGTTCCTCGGGCACGAACGCCAAACCCAGCGCGCGCCGTTGCGCGGCATCGAGGCGGCCGACGGCATGGCCCAGCAGCAGGATGCGATCCGCGTCGGGCAGTCGGCGCTCACCGGACAGCGCGGCCATCAGCTCCTTCTGGCCGTTGCCGGAGACGCCGGCGATGCCGACGATTTCGCCGACGCGCACGGTAAGGCTGATGTTGATGAGTGGCGTGCCGAATGGGTCATCGGCGGCGAGCGAGAGGTCGCGCACCACCAGCGCGTCGGCACCCGTTTGCGCTTCGCGGTGCTGCGGATGCGGCAGGTCACTGCCAATCATCATCCGCGCCAGCGAAGTCGACGATTCCTGGCGCGGATCGCACGTACCCGTCACCTTGCCGCTGCGCAACACGGTCGCCTTGTGGCACAGCGCGCGGATCTCGTCCAGCTTGTGGCTGATGTAGAGGATGCTGCAACCCTCGCCCGCAAGGCGGCGCAGCGTCTCGAACAATTTTTCCACGGCCTGCGGCGTCAGCACCGACGTGGGCTCGTCCATGATCAGCAGGCGCGGATCCTGCAACAGGCAGCGGACGATCTCGACGCGTTGGCGCTCGCCGACCGACATTGTGTGGATGTGGCGGGCGGGGTCGAGCGGCAGGCCGTAGCGGGTGGAGACATCGCGGATGCGTGCGGGCAGGTCGTCGCCGCTGCGATCCTTCTCCAGCGCCAGCGCGATGTTGTCCGCCACCGTCAGCGTTTCAAACAGCGAAAAATGCTGGAACACCATGCCGATGCCCAGGCGCCGCGCGCGCGCCGGATTGGCGATGGCGACAACCTTGCCTTCCCACGCGATCGTGCCGGCGTCCGGCTTGACCGCGCCGTAGATGATCTTCATCAGCGTCGACTTGCCCGCGCCGTTCTCGCCCAGCACGGCGTGGATCTCGCCGGGCAGCACCGCCAGGTTCACGTCCTGGTTGGCGATCACCGCCGGATAAGCCTTGGTGATGCCGGTGAGCTGCAGGCGCGGCGTCGTGGCGGCGTCGGTCATGACCGCTGCGTCCGGTGCGTGGTGGACCGTAAAGTACCGCCAGGCGTGGACACGCCCGCAACGCCGCTGCGCGTCGCGAGTGCCTCGCGCAACGCCAGCAATTCCGCGGCAACCGCCACGGCAATGGATCCGGGTTCCTTGCTGCGTATCGCGATGCCGGGTTGCGCCCCGATCGGGCACACGATGCGCGCCAGCGCTCCGGGCGCGACGCCGCGCGCGGCCAGGCGCTTCTCGAACTGGTTGCGCTTGGAGCGAGAACCGATGAGCCCCAGATACGACCAGTCATCGCGTCGCAGCGCCGCCTGCGTCAGGTCGAAATCCAGCGCGTGGCTGTGGGTCATGATGAGCACCCAGGCGCCATGGGGCGCGGTGTCCAGCTCGGCCACCGGATCGTCGGTGATCACCACGGCAACGCGGGCCGGCACCGGTGCCGGAAAGTCGTGCTCGCGGCCGTCGACCCAACGCACCGATGCCTCGAGCGTGCCCAGAACCTGCACCAGCGCGCGACCCACGTGGCCGTTGCCAAAAACAAGAATCCGGAAATCCTGCGGCCGCACGACGTGCAGCAGCCACGTGGTGCCGTCCGCGGACGCGGGGGACACCAGCATTGCATCGACCGTGCCCGTGGCCAGGTGTTGCCGAGCCAGCACGATCGCCGCGGAGTCGTCCAGCGGCGAGCCCAGCGATCCCGCAGCGTGGTCGGTGCTGACGAGCAGCGGCGCGGCGTGGCTGCCAATGCGGGACACGAGCGCGAACGCCGTGTGGGTACGCTGGCAGGCATGCGCCGCATCGAGCCAGCCATGCTCGCCTGCGCGGACGACGTTGAAGGCCAGCGTGGCCACGCCGCCGCAGCATTGCCCGAGCCGCGCCGCCAACGGAAAACGCACGATCCATGCGCCCAGCGGCGTGGTGCTGGCAAGCGCGTCGCGCGCAATGCGCAAGGCCTCGAATTCGAGATGACCACCGCCAATGGTGCCGGCGGCGTCGCTGGCGGAAATGACCATCGTGGTGCCGGCTGCGCGCGGCGCCGACCCAGTGGTGTGCGCGACCGTGACCAGCACGGCGCGGCCGTCGCGGACTACGCGCTCGCGCAGTGCGGCAAGCCATTCAGCCATGGGTGCCTGCACGCGTGCGTAGTTCGGCGATCGAAGCCAGGATGCGCTCATCGGTGGCCGGCGCATCGAGTCGCGGTGCGTGTTGCCCGTCGCCCAAACTGGCAATGGCGTCGCGCAAGGCCTGGAAACCGGCGAGCGCCAGCATGAACGGCGGCTCGCCGACCGCCTTCGACCGGTAGATCGTATCCTCGCGGTTGGGCGCGTCGAAAAATTCCACGTTGAAATGCGCAGGCACGTCATGCGCCGTCGGAATCTTGTAGGTGGACGGGGCATAAGTCTTCAACTCGCCCTTGTCGTTCCACCACAGTTCCTCGAGCGCCAGCCAGCCCCAGCCCTGAATGAAGCCGCCTTCGATCTGGCCGCGGTCGAGCGCAGGGTTGAGCGACGTCCCGACGTCATGCAGGATGTCCACCGCCAGCAGCCGATGCTCGCCGGTGAGCGTGTCGATGGCCACTTCGGCCACCGCGGCGCCATATGCAAAGTAGAAGAACGGACGGCCCGACAGCGTCTTGCGGTCGTAGTGAATCTTGGGTGTGGCATAGAAGCCGGTGGCCGACAGCTGCACGCGCGCCATGTACGCCATGTGCGCCAGTTCCGCGAAAGGCAGCGTGCGGGCGCCTGCGCTGACCACGCCGTTGGCGATGTCGACGATCTGCGGATCGCAGTCGAACTTGCGCGCGGCGTAGGCCACCAGGCGTGCGCGCAGCGTGCGCGCAGCGTCGCGCGCCGCCATGCCGTTGAGATCGCTGCCCGACGACGCCGCGGTGGGCGAGGCGTTGGGCACCTTGCTGGTATCGGAGGCCGACACGCGCACGGTGGCCAGCGGGACGCCCAGCTCCTGCGCCACGACCTGGGCCACCTTGGTGAACAAACCCTGGCCCATTTCCGTGCCGCCGTGGTTGAGCAGCAGCGTGCCGTCGTTGTAGAGATGGAGCAACGCGCCGGCCTGGTTGTAGTGCGTGGCCGTGAACGAGATGCCGAACTTGACGGGCGTCAGCGCGATGCCGCGCTTGATCACCGGGTTGGCCGCGTTCCACGCCGCCACCTCCTGCCGCCGCTCGCGGTATCGCGATGTCCGCTCGAGTTGCGCGATCAATGGCGGCGCGATGTTGTCCTCGATGGTCATGCCGAATGGCGTGACGTTGTTGGTGGTGGTGCCGTAAAGGTTGACGATGCGCACGTCGAGCGAATCGCGGCCCAGCGCGCGCGCGACCTCGTCGATGATGTGCTCGATCGGGAACATGCCCTGCGGGCCGCCGAAGCCGCGGAAGGCGGTGTCCGAGACCGTGTTGGTCTTGCAGCGAAAACTGTGCAGCGCGACGTCGGGCAGCCAGTAGGCATTGTCGGCATGGAACACCGCGCGATCGTTGACCGGGCCGGACAGGTCCGCCGAAAAGCCGCAACGCGACGCCAGCGTGAGGTCGAGTCCGACGAGACGTCCGTCAGCGTCGAAGCCCACGTCGTATTGGTACGCGAAGGCGTGGCGCTTGCCGGTGGAGCGCATGTCGTCGTCGCGGTCGAGGCGCAGCTTGGCGGCGCGTCCGGTGCGGCGCGCGATCAGCGCCGCGGCGCACGCGAACAGCGACATCTGCGTTTCCTTGCCGCCGAAGCCGCCGCCCATGCGCCGGCATTCGACCACCACGTCGTGCGCGGCGAGCCCCAGCACGTGCGCGACCATGTGCTGCACTTCGCCGGGGTGCTGGGTCGAGGTGTAGATCTGCATGCCACCGTGCTCGCGCGGGACCGCCAGCGCGATCTGGCCCTCGAGATAGAAGTGGTCCTGCCCGCCGGCTTCGACCGTGCCCTGCAAGCGGTGGGGCGCCCGCGCCAGCGCCGCGGCGGCATCCCCGCGCGTGACGTGCACCGGAGGCAATACGAATGACTGCGCCGCCATCGCGTCGGCAATCGTCAGAATGGGCGGCAGTGGCTCGATGTCGTACCGGGCAAGACGCGCGGCCCGGCGCGCCGCATTGACACTGGTGGCGGCCACGGCGAATATGGGCTGGCCCGCGAACTGCACCCGATCCTCGGCAAACACCGGGTCGTCGTGCTGGATGGGACCGACATCGTTCACGCCGGGAATGTCGGCGGCGGTGATCACGTCGATCACGCCGGGCGCGGCGCGCACCGCGGACAGGTCGACGCCGCGCAGGCGGCCATGCGCCACCGGACTGACGCCCAGCGCGAGATGCAGCGTGCCGCGCGGTTCGGGCAGGTCGTCGGTGTAATGCGCGCTGCCCGCGACGTGCAGCACCGCGGAGTCGTGGGTGACGGCGCTGCCCACGATGGCGCGCGTGGTGGCGACATCGGCATCGGTGGAGCGCGGGTGGCGGGTGTTCATCGCGCGGTCAGTCCGCCGCCTGCATGACTTGCTCGATCCGCGTGATCACGGGTGCGCCGGAGGTTTCGATGCGGAACCGCCGCAACAGGTTGCCGAGCACCGTGCGCCGATAGGCGGCCGACGCCCGCATGTCGCCAATGGGCGCGAACTCGGCCTGCAATGCGACGGCCGCGGCCTCGGTGGTGGCGTCGTTCCATGGCTGGCCCGACAGCGTGGCCTCGGTGGCGGTCGCGCGTCGCGGCGTGGCTGCCACGCCGCCGCAGCCAATGCGCGCCGACGCGATGGTGCCGCCGGCCACCGTGAGTGCGAATGCCACGAAAACGGCGGAGATGTCCTGGTCGAAGCGTTTGCTGATCTTGTAGGCGCGCACCAACAGGTCTGGCACGCGCAACGGAATGCGAATCCGCGCCACGAACTCGCCGGGACGCAGCGCGGTCTTCTGATACGCGAGGTACAGCGCTTCAAGCGGCATTTCACGCTCAACCTCGCCAAGGCGCAGCACCACCGCGGCACCCAGCGCCATCAGCGCCGGCATCGAATCGCCGATCGGCGAGCCGTTGGCGATGTTGCCGCCCAGTGTGCCGCTGTTGCGGATCGGCACCGACGCAAAGCGCAGCCACGCTTCGCGCAGTTCGGGCCAGTGCGCGTCGAGGGCGGTGAACGCCGCTTCGAGGCTGGCCGCGGCGCCGATCTCCAGATGGGAGGACGTCGTGGCGATCCTGTGTAATTCGGCCACGTTGCCGACGTAGACGATGGTGCCGAGGTCGCGCTGGTGCTTGGTGACCCACAAGCCGACATCGGTGGCGCCGGCCACGATGCGCGCGGCGGGGTGCGCCGCCAGCGTGGCCCCGAGCTGGGCGACAGTGCGCGGCGCGAACCAGGTGGAACCACCGGCCGTATATTCCAGCGGCTGTGGATCGGCGAGTGCCGCGAGTGCAGCCTGCAATGCAGTGTCCTGCGCCGCGCCCGGCCCCTTCCAGCCGGATGGCGCAGGGGCGTCGTACATGGCCTCGGCGGCCGCAACGATGGGGCGGTAGCCGGTGCAGCGGCAGAGATTGCCGGACAGGGCGTCCTCGATGGCGCCCCGGGTGGGCCGCCGCGCATTTTTGTAAAGCCCGAAGAGGCTCATCGTGAAGCCCGGCGTGCAGAACCCGCATTGCGACGCATGGCATTCCACCAGCGCGCGCTGGGCCGGATGCAACGCGCCATCTGCAGCGGCCAGCGCTTCGATGGTGAACACCGCCATGCCGGCCACCGACGGCAACAGGCGGATGCAGGCATTGACGGGCTGCCACACCAGCGCATCGCCGCCGGGGTTGCGTTGCGCCAGGATCACGGTACAGGCACCGCAATCGCCCTCGGCGCAGCCTTCCTTGGTGCCCGTGAGGCGTCGCTCTTCGCGCAGGAATTCCAGCAGCGTCGTCTGTGGCGAAAGACCACCGACCACAACGGGCTCGCCGTTGAGCAGGAAGCGCAGCGCAGTGGAAGGAGAGTTGCCGGGCACGTTCGCCTCGTCGCCAGGCATGCGGACGACGCGCCCGGAGCCTGTCGAGCATCGTCGCCCCCCGGCCGCCTAAAGTCAACCTGCCTGGGACCATTGCTGCATACCGGATTGGGGACGCCGGCGCGCGACCGGTTCCGGATCCCCTTGCCATGCGTGGAAGCGGCATCGTCCCGCACCAACGAAGGGCGGCGGGCGCACCGTTTAGCGGCATCTGCCCACGCATCCTGTATACCGGATCGTATCAAAGAGGTACGCAATATTCGATTGACCGTATCGCGCGCCGCCCCTAAGCTGGCAGGGCAATTCGCGGGCAGGACAGCGGGCGTGCATGGCAACCACCGCAACCGCGGAGCGTCGGATTTCCTCAAGCGGAACCCCATGTCGATGCAGAAGCGCAATGCCAACGCGGCGGGCAAGGCCGGTGGGGAAAACGCCATCTGCGACGCTATTCGTACCGCCATTCTCGAGCGGCGGTTGGCGCCGGGCACCAAATTGCAGGAGGTCCCGCTCGGGGATTTCTTTGGGGTGTCGCGCACCATCGTCCGCCAGGCGCTGCGCCGGCTGGCCCACGAAGGCATCGTGCTGCTGCGCGACCGGCGCGTGGCCGTGGTGGCGCGTCCGTCGGCCCAGGAAGTGACTGACATGTTTGCGGCGCGGCGAGCGATCGAGGCGGCAGTTGTCGAGCACGTGGCCGCACGCATCACGCGTGATGAAATCGCGGCGCTGCGGCGCCTGGTGCGCAGCGAAGAGGCTGCGTATCACCGGGGCGAGCGAGCGGAAGGATTGAAGCTCTCACTGGCGTTCCACGAGACGCTGGGCCGGCTCTGCGGCAATCCGGTCCTGGTCCGCTATCTCAACGAACTGGTGCTGCAGACGTCGCTGGCGGTCGCGCTGTACGAGCAGCCTGACCGCGTGCACGCGCACGCGGATCATCTCGACCTGCTCGACGCCATTGCGCGGCACGATGCGAAGCGCGCAGTGCGGCGCATGATCCTGCATCTCAACGACCTCGAGCGCGACCTGCACGTGCACGCGCCGCCCCCCGCGCCGTCGCTTGAATCGATTTTCGGCACACCGCGCCCGCGCTGAAGCTGACTTTGCGGCACATGAAAAAAGGGCCCCGGAGGGCCCTTTCTTCTTGCAGCAAACTGCCAGCGATGCGATTACTTCGTGGCGGCCTTGGCAACGGCGGCAATCAATCTGTCGGCACTCTTGTTGGTGAC
>JANMCS010000383.1:0-3410 GCA_031361405.1 Betaproteobacteria bacterium | reverse complement strand
GCATTCTCGGCACCGCCGCGCTGACGGGATGGATGGCGGCCGCGCCGGCCTTTGCCGCGTGGGAGCCCACCAAATCGGTCGAGTTCGTGGTGCCCGCGGGCACCGGCGGCGGTGCCGACCAGATGGCGCGCTTCATCCAGGGCGTCATCGTCAAGAACAACCTGATGAAGCAGCCGATGGTCGTCATCAACAAGTCGGGCGGCGCCGGTGCCGAAGGCTTCCTCGACGTCAAGGGCTCGAAGGGCGATCCGCACAAGATCGTCATCACGCTCTCCAATCTCTTCACCACGCCGCTGGCCACGGGGATCCCGTTCAACTGGAAGGACCTGACGCCGGTGGCGATGCTCGCACTTGACCAGTTCGTGCTGTGGGTCAACGCCGAGACGCCGTACAAGTCCGCCAAGGACTACATCGATGCCACCAAGGCTGCGGGCGCTGGCAAGATGAAGATGGGCGGCACGGGCTCGAAGCAGGAAGACCAGATCATCACCGTCGCCATCGAAAAGGCCACCGGTGCCAAATTCACGTACATCCCGTACAAGGGCGGCGGCGACGTCGCGGTGCAGCTGACCGGCAAGCACGTCGATTCGTCAGTCAACAACCCGATCGAGGCGATCGCGCAGTGGCGCGGCGGTGCGTTGCGCCCGCTATGCGTGTTCGATGCGCAGCGGATGCCCTACAAGGCCAAGGTCACCGACACGATGTCGTGGTACGACATCCCCACCTGCAAGGACTCGGGCCTGGCGATCGAATACCTGATGCTGCGCGGCATCTTCATGCCGCCGGGCGTGACGCAGGACCAGGTCGACTTCTACGTGAACCTGTTCAAGAAGGTGCGCGAGACGCCCGACTGGAAAGATTTCATGGAGAAGGGCGCCTTCAACCCCGAGTTCATGAGCGGACCGCAGTACGTGAAGTGGGTTGCGGCTGCGGAAAAGACCCACCAGGACCTCATGAAGGAAGCCGGCTTCCTCGCCAAGTAATCCGCGATACCCGCGGTCCGTGCGCGATGGCGCGCGGACCTGGCCCGCCGCGCCCGTCACACCTCTCAGGGAAACCGCCCACGCCATGGAACCGGACAAGCAGGGACTCGTTTCGACACGGGTCATGGAAATCGCCGTCGGCGCCTTCCTCTTCGTGCTGGGCCTCGTGCTGATCTTCGATGCCCATCGCCTCGGCACGGGCTGGGGCGACGATGGCCCCAAATCCGGGTACTTCCCGTTCTACATCGGTCTGATCCTCTGTTTTTCCAGCGCCGTGTCGGTCTACCAGGGCGTCCGCGCGGCGAGTGCCGACGATGCCTTTGTCGAGCGCGGTCAGGCCAAGCTGATCTTCGCCGTCTTCATTCCGACGGTGCTGTACGTGATCGCGATCGATCTCCTCGGCATCTACGTCGCGTCGGCGATCTTCATCGGCGTGTTCATGGTGTGGCAGGGCAAGTTCACATGGTGGAAAAGCGCGACCATCAGCATCCTGGTGGTGGGTTCGCTGTGGATGATGTTTGAAATCTGGTTCAAGGTTCCGCTGCCCAAAGGCCCGCTCGAGGCCCTGTTCGGCTACTGACCGCCGACGTGTTCGCGACCGCTGCCCCGACGTGCCGGGACGAGGGTTGTGATGCGTACGCCAACGGCAACATGGGAGAGCACCATTGGATGAGTTGAACTCGCTGTTCCGGGGCTTCGCGGTCGCCCTGTCGTGGTACAACCTGGCGCTGATGATGGTCGGGGTGCTGCTGGGCGTGCTGATCGGGGTGCTGCCCGGCCTCGGTGGCGCCAATGGCGTGGCGATCCTGCTGCCGTTGACGTTCTCGATGAACCCGACATCCGCGATCATCATGCTCTCGTGCATCTACTGGGGGGCGTTGTTCGGGGGCGCAATCACGTCGATCCTGTTCAACATTCCCGGTGAGCCGTGGTCGGTGGCCACGACCTTCGACGGATATCCGCTGGCGCAGCAGGGCCGCGCCGGCGAAGCGCTCACCGCATCGTTCACGTCCTCGTTCGTCGGCGCGTTCGTCGCGGTCGTGCTGATCACCTTCCTGTCGCCGCTGGTGGCCAAGTTCGCGCTGAAGTTCGGGCCGCCCGAGTTCTTCGCGGTGTACCTGCTCACGTTCTGCAGCTTCGTCGGGATGAGCAAGGGCTCGCCGTTCAAGACGCTGGCCGCGATGATGCTGGGCTTCGGCCTTGCGGCGGTCGGCCTCGACACGGTCACAGGCCAGCTGCGCCTCACGTTCGGATACACGCCGCTCTTGAAAGGCTTCGACTTCCTGATCGCGGTGATCGGACTCTTCGGCATCGGCGAGATCCTGCTCACGATGGAAGAGGGCCTCGCCTTCAAGGGCGCGCGCGGCAAGATCGACTCGAAGGTCGTGCTGGAAACGTGGAAGAAGTTGCCCAGGTACTGGGCCACGTTGCTGCGCAGCTCGGCCATCGGCTGCTGGATGGGCATCACGCCGGGCGGCGCGACGCCCGCGTCGTTCATGAGCTACGGCGTGGCCAAGCGGATGTCGAAGAACGGTGACAAGTTCGGCACCGGCCAGCTGGAAGGCGTGATCGCGCCCGAAACGGCGGCGCATGCGGCCGGCACCAGCGCGCTGTTGCCGATGCTGACGCTCGGCATCCCGGGTTCGCCAACCGCCGCCGTGCTGCTGGGCGGCCTCCTGATCTGGGGCCTGCAACCCGGACCGCTGCTCTTTGTCGAGCAGAAGGATTTCGTGTGGGGCCTCATCGCCAGCATGTATCTCGGCAATCTCGCGGGCTTGATCGTGGTGCTGACCACGGTGCCGCTGTTCGCCGCGATCCTGCGGATTCCGTTCTCGATCATCGCGCCGGTCATCATCGTGATCTGCGCGGTTGGCGCCTACACGGTGCACAACTCGATGTTCGACGTCTACCTGATGCTGTTGTTCGGCGTGCTGGGCTACCTGTTCAAGAAGCTGGACTATCCGTTGGCGCCGCTCGTGCTCGCACTGGTGCTGGGCGACCGTGCCGAGGACTCGTTCCGCCAGGCGATCCTGGGTTCGCAGGGCGACCTGGCCATCTTCTTCTCGAACCCGCTCGTCGGCTCCATCACCACGCTGGCTCTCGTGCTGCTGTTCCTGCCGGTGCTCAACCGGCTGTTCGCGCTGGTGCGCCAACCGAAGGGCGCCGCGTGAACACGCGTACACCTCGCCCAAGGAAACGGCCATGACCGTGATTGCTATGACGCAGGAAATGGCTACGCTGGGCACCGACGTGGCCCAAGGGGTGGCCCATGCACTTGGCTTGAAAGTGGTCCAGCATGAAGTGGGCGACACCGTGGCCGAGCGCATGCAGGTCAAGCGCAGCCTCATCCGGCGGGTGCGCGAAGGCCAGGCCGGCTGGCTGGAAAAGCGTGGTGTCGATCCGGACGTATTCGCCGTCTACGCCGCG
>JANMCS010000372.1:0-8727 GCA_031361405.1 Betaproteobacteria bacterium | reverse complement strand
CATCGACTTCGACGGCGATGGCCGCGCCGACCTGTGGGGCAATCCCACCGACGTGATCGGCAGCGTGGCCAACTACCTGGCGCGCCACGACTGGATGCCGGGACAGCCGGTGCTGTTGCCCGCGGTGATCGCGCCGGAACTGCGCGACGGCGTGCTGCGCTAGGTTGTCGGCGTCATCAGCGAACGCCGGTCGCTGGCGGCCTGGGCCGCCGATGGCGTGACGCCGGGGCAGGTGCCCGCCGACTTCGCGGCGGAGCCCATCGGCTTGTTGTTGCTCGAGGAAAACGGCACCGGCGACGCCGCCACCAGCCTGTGGATCGCGTGCCCCAATTTTTACGTGATCACCCGCTACAACCGCAGTCGGCTGTATGCAAGCGCGGTCTGGGCGTTGGCGCAGCGGCTGCGCGCTGCACACTAACCGTTGGGATTCAGCCGTTGCGCAAGGCGCGGCGCGCAAATTCGCTGAGCGCGCGTGTGGACGCGTCGATCGTGGCGGGCAGCGGCGCATCACCAAGCAGCGCCGCGGTGAGCGGCCCGGCCAGTTGCTTGCCCAACTCCACGCCCCACTGGTCAAACGCGTTGATGCCGAACAGGATCGATTCGACGTAGGTGCGGTGCTCGTAGTACGCCAGCAGCGCGCCCAGCTCGACCGCGTCGAGGTGCGGCAGCAGCAGCGTCGTCGACGCGCGGTCGCCCGCGCAGCGCCGCGCCGCGATCGCCGCCTCCAGCGCGGCGCCGGTCAGTGCCTGCGGCGCAAGTTCTGCCCGCAGCGTGGCATCGTCGCGGCCCTCCAGCAGTGCCTGCGCTTGCGCGAGCGCATTCGCGACCAGCAAGGTTTGCTGGTGCGCGAGGGGGTGCGCAGCCTGCAGCGGAACGATGAATTCGACAGGCACTTCGTCGGTGCCCTGGTGCAGCCATTGGAAAAACGCATGCTGGCTGTCGGTGCCCACGGCGCCCCACACGGCGGCGGCGGTGGGGCCCGCCACTGGCGCGCCATCGCGCGTGACGCTCTTGCCGTTGCTCTCGAGCACGAGTTGCTGCAGGTACGCCGGCAAGGCGGCAAGGCGCTGCGCATACGGCACGACAATGCGCTGGCGCAGCCCGAGCACGCGCACGTTCCAGTACCCGACCAGTCCGGAAAGCACCGGCAGGTTGGTTGCAAGCGGCGTCGATCGAAAATGCGTATCCATCCGCGCCGCGCCGGCGAGCAGCGCAGTGAAGGCCGTCCATCCCAGCGCCAGCGGAATGGCGAGGCCCGCCGCGCTCCAGAGGGAATAGCGCCCGCCGACCCAGTCCCACAACGGCAGCACGTCATCGCGCGCGACGCCGAAGGCCACTGCAGCGTCAACGTTCGCGGTGACGGCGATGAAGTGCGTGGCAATGCCGGCATCCTGCGGCAACGCCTGCTGCAACCACGCCCACGCCGCCTGCGCGTTGGCGAGCGTTTCCTGCGTCGAAAAGGTCTTCGACGTGACGACGACGAGTGTCGTCGCGGGCTGGAGCGGTCCGAGCGCGCGCGCGAGGTGTTCCGGGTCGACATTCGACACGAAATGCACGCGAGGAAGCGTTGCGGAAGGACCCGGTAGCGGTGCAAGCGCATCACACACGAGCCGCGGACCCAGATCGGAACCGCCGATCCCCAGATGCACGACATCAGTGAACCGTTGGCCGGTTGCACTGACGCGCGTGCCGTCCCGCACGGCGGTCACCAGAGTGTGCATCCGCTGTTGCGTGGCGCGGATGGCGGGCATGACATCGATGCCATCGACCATCACCGGCGCATCGTCCGGCTGCCGCACGGCGGTATGCAATGCCGGCCGGCCTTCGGAGAGATTGATCTTCTCGCCACGGAACAACGCCCCGATCCAGGCTTGGAGGTTGGCGTCCTCCGCGTGGCCGATCAGGCCCGCAAGGGCGTCGGCCGACAGCCGCTCCTTCGAAAAATCGGCGCGCCAACCGTCGACCGTGAGTGACAATGCCTCGACGCGCAGGTGATCCCGGCCGACCAGGTCCTGCAGCCGCAGTTGCTGCAGGCGGCGGGCTTCATCGAGCAATTGCTGCGGCGCAGCAGCGGTCCTATACTTCACGTTGGCATCGACTCGGTCATGCGCGGGCCGGGAGTGCCCGCCGCGAAATGGTCGCTGCATCCTAACAAATCACCGCGAGCCCGCCCGATGCCCGACGCCGAAAATGATCGCGACCTGCCGCTGAAGGAAGACACGCGGCTCCTCGGGCGCATCCTGGGTGACGTATTGCGCGCGCAGACGGGGGAGGCCACCTACGCGCGCATCGAGGCCATCCGCCAAACTGCGGTTCGATTTCGCCGTGCGGGTGCGGCCGATGCGGCAAGCGCCCGCACGGAATTGTCAGGGCTGCTCAACGACCTGTCGATTCCGGCCACGCTCGACGTCGTGCGCGCGTTCTCGTATTTCTCGCACCTCGCCAATCTTGCCGAGGATGTGCACCAGAACCGGCGCCGGCGTGCCCACGTGCGGGCGGGATCGCCACCCCAGCAAGGCAGCCTGCAAAGCGCGCTGGTGAACCTCGCGGCCGACGGGGTCGGGATTCCGGAGCTGACCGAATGGCTCGCGCATGCACTGGTCAGTCCCGTACTGACCGCCCATCCGACTGAGGTGCAGCGCAAGAGCATTCTTGATTGCGAACGCGAGATCGTGCGCCTTCTCACGTGGCGTGATCGCACGCTGTTGACCCCCGACGAGCATGCCGAGGTGGAAACGGGATTGCGCCGGCAGGTGCTCGCGTTGTGGCAGACCGCGATGCTGCGCCTTTCCAAGCTCACGGTTCGCGACGAAATCGACAACGGTCTCGCGTATTACCGCTACACGTTCCTCGCCGAGGTGCCACGCCTGCGCGAGGCGCTGGCCGACGGCATTGTGCAGGTGTTCGGCGCTGCGGTTCCGGTGCCGCCCGTGATGCGCATGGGGTCGTGGATCGGCGGCGATCGCGACGGCAACCCGTTCGTGGTGGCGGATACGCTCGAATACGCACTGCGGGCGCAGGCCAACGTCGCGTTCGATTTCTATCTCGATGCCGTGCATCGGCTGGGGGCGGAACTGTCGCTGTCGCATCGCCTTGTCACGCCCACACCGGCGCTGCTCGCGCTGGCGGATGCGGCGCAGGACGTGAATCCCCACCGGCGGGACGAACCCTATCGCCGCGCGTTGACCGGAATCTATGCGCGGCTGGCGGCGACGGCGGTGGCACGTGGCGCGCGGACCCCGGCGCGCGCACCGCATGCGGTGTTGCCGCCCTACGCGACGGCGGCGGCGTTGCTGGATGACCTCGGTGTGATCCGCGATTCGCTTGTCACGCATGGCGCGGCCGCGCTGGGAACGCAGCGGCTGGTGCCCTTGTTGCGCGCCGTCGAAGTGTTCGAATTCCACCTCGCGTCGCTGGATTTGCGGCAGAACGCTGACGTGCATGAACGCGTCGTGGCCGACCTGTTGCAACGGGCGGCGGTGGCGGAGGACTATCTCGCGCTGTCCGAGCAGGAGCGCGTGGCGCTCCTGTGTCGCGAGCTGGCGACGCCGCGGCCGCTGTATTCGCCGCACCTCGACTATGCGGAGCGTACCGGCGTCGAACTTGCGATCCTGCGCGTGGCCGCTGCGGTGCATGACGACTATGGGCGCATGGCGGTGCCCAACTATGTGATCTCGAAGTGTCAGTCGGTGTCCGACCTGCTCGAGGTGGGCATCATGCTGAAGGAGGTCGGCCTCCTGCGCGGCGAGCGTCTCGCCATGAACATCGTGCCGCTGTTCGAAACGATCGAAGACCTCGCCAATTGCGGCGCCATCATGGGTGCCGCATTTGCGCTGCCGCAGTATCGACAGTGGCTGGCCGACCGCGACGATTGGCAGGAAGTGATGTTGGGCTATTCCGACAGCAACAAGGATGGCGGCTACCTCACCGCCAACTGGGCGTTGTACCGCGCCGAAATGCGGCTGGTCGCGGTGTTTGCGCAACATGGCGTAAAGCTGCGGCTGTTTCATGGTCGCGGCGGCACCGTGGGTCGTGGCGGCGGTCCTTCGTACGAGGCGATCCTGGCGCAACCGGCCGGCAGCGTGACCGGCGGGCTGCGCGTGACGGAGCAGGGCGAAATCATCGCCAGCAAATATTCTGATCCCGAATTGGGGCGCCGGAACCTCGAGGCACTCGTGGCGGCGACGATGGAGGCGAGCCTTGCCGACGCCGAGCAACTGGGCGCTCGCGCCGCGGCATATCACGCCGCTCTCGACGAATTGTCCGATCTTGCGTTCGTCGCGTATCGCGCGCTCGTCTACGACACGCCGGCCTTCAATGCGTATTTCCGTGGTGCGACGCCAATCGCCGAGATCGCCGAGCTCAACATCGGCAGCCGCCCGGCCTCGCGTACGGCGTCGCCGCGCATCGAGGACCTGCGCGCCATTCCGTGGGTGTTCAGCTGGGGCCAATGCCGGCTGATGCTGCCGGGCTGGTACGGCTTTGGCACCGCGCTATCGCGCTGGCTGGAGCGCCGGCCGGACGGTGCGGCGTTGCTTGCCGAGATGCACGAGCGCTGGCCGTTCTTTCGCAGCGTGTTGGCGAACATGGCGATGGTGCTGGCCAAGACCGATCTCGCCGTGGCCTCGCGCTATGCCGAACTGGTCGCCGATCCGGCGGTGCGCGTACCGGTCTTCGATCGCATCGCGCATGAGCACGCGGCCACGGTGCAGGCATTGCTGGTGATCACCAACCGCGTCGATCTCCTTGACGACAATCGGCCGCTGGCGCGCAGCATCCGCAACCGCATTCCTTATCTTGATCCACTCAATCACCTGCAGGTCGAGCTGCTGCGGCGTTTTCGCGCCGGGCAGACAGACGAGCGCACCAAGCGCGCAATCCACCTGACCATCAACGGGCTCGCGGCTGGATTGCGCAACAGCGGATGATCGGGACTGCAAGCAACGATTACGCGACCGCGGCGGCGCCTGCGAGTCCGGAATGGCGCCTGCGTCGATTGCGCGCCAGGGTCGACCACTCGCGAAACTAATAAATACGAATAATTCGCATTTGTATTGACGTGGCAAGGAAACTGGCGTTATCCTCGGCATCCGTTCAAATTTCCGCCGCCACCACCATGCTGAATCATCTGCTTCGCGCCGCCTGTGCGCCGTTGTTCCTGCTGACCATCGCCACATCGGTCTTTGCTGCCGACGAGCCCGTTCTCAACCTGTATTCGGCGCGCCATTACCAGACCGATGAGGCGCTCTATGACAACTTCACCAAGGCCACCGGCATCAAGATCAACCGTATCGAGGCGGGCGACGAGCAACTGCTCGAGCGGCTGAAGACGGAGGGCGCCGCAAGTCCCGCCGACGTGCTGTTGATCGTGGACGCGGCGCGGCTCTGGCAGGCCGAGCAGCTGGGACTGTTTCAGCCGGTCAAGTCGGTCGTGCTGGACGAGCGCATTCCGGTCAAGTATCGCGATCCGGACGGCAAGTGGTTCGGGTTTTCCTATCGTGCGCGGATGATCGTCTACAACAAGAGCATGGTCGACCGCGCCGACGTCGCCTCGTACGAAGCGCTCGCGGATCCGAAGAACAAGGGCCGGATCTGCACGCGGTCGGGCAGCCATCCGTACAACCTGTCACTGATCGGTTCGGAGATTGCGCACCTTGGGCCCGCCAAGGCAGAAACCTGGGCCACGGGCGTGGTCGCCAACATGGCGCGCACGCCCAAGGGTGGCGACGCGGACCAGATCAAGGCCGTCGCCGCCGGCGAATGCTCGATCGCGCTGGCCAATACGTATTACTACGCGCGTTTCATGCGCTCCACCAAGCCCGAAGACCGCGAGGTCGTTGCAAAAACGGGCGTCGTCTGGCCTGACCAGGCGGGCAACGGAACGCACGTCAACATTTCCGGGGCGGGCGTGCTGAAGAACGCGCCGCACAAGGACAACGCGATCAAGTTCCTCGAGTATCTGGCAAGCAACGATGCGCAGCGCTACTTTGCGGATGGCAACAATGAATGGCCGGTTGTCAGGTCGGCTGTGGTAACCAATCCGGCACTCGATGCGTTGGGCACGTTCAAGATCGATCCGCTCCCGATCGCGACGCTGGGCAAGAATACGGCCGACGCGCAGCGCCTCGCCGATCGCGCCGGCTGGAAATAGCGCCAGCAGCTACACCGAAAGTTCGATGCGGCCCGGCAGGGCCGCCGGGCGCGTCGGTTCGACCAGGCCCCGGCGCGCCATGCGCGCCAGGACCATGATCGGGACGAGGCCCACGGCGACGATGGCCAACGATGGCAGCGCGGCCTCGGCCAGTCGTTCGTCCTTGGCAAGAAGGTAGGTCTGCGTGGCGAGCGTATCGAAATTGAAGGGCCGCAGCACCAGCGTGGCCGGCAATTCCTTCATCACGTCGACAAACACCAGCAACAGGGCGGCGGCGCTGCTCCGCGCGAGGAGCGGTGCATGCACGCGTACCAGCGTGCCCCACACGCCCGCGCCCAGGCTGCGCGCCGCAGCGTCCATTGAGAGCGTGATGCGGGCAAAGCCGGGCTCGATCGCATTCCAGGCGACGGCGAAGTAGCGCACCACGTAGGCATAAAGCAGCGCGACGAGCGTGCCGGTCAGCAGGAGGCCCGCGGGGCGCCCCGTCGTTTCACGCAGCCACGTCGCGAGCATGTTGTCGATGGCGCCCAGCGGCAGCAGCACGCCGATGGCCAGGACCGTTCCCGGCACCGCGTAGCCGAGTGTCAGCAGGTGGCTGCTGATCCGCGTGAGGCGCCCCGGTGCCAGGCGCAGCGCATAGGCGACCAGCATCGCGATCGCCGCGGCAACGAGCGCCGCGAGTATGGCCACGCGCAGGCTGTTCCACGCCCATTCGGGAAAGCGCGCCGACCACGCGATGCTCGACTCGCCCAGCAACAGGCGCAGGAGCAGCACGATCGGCAACACGAAACCGGTCAGCAAAGGAATGGCGCAGAACGTGGTGGCCGCCACGGCGCGACCGCCGGTCAATGGCGCTGGCGCGTGGCGGACGGTGACCTTCATGCGCGCGCCTCCCGTGGTGCGCGCCGCGCCGCGCGACGCACGCTCCACCGCGATTGCGCCGGCGACGAATAGGAGCAGCATCACGGCGAGTTGCGCGGCCGCGGTGTGGTCGCCCAGCGAGAACCACGCGCGATACATCCCGGTGGTGAAGGTGTCGACGGCGAAGTAGGCCACCGTCCCGTAGTCGGCCAGGGTCTCCATCAGCGCCAACGCGATGCCACCCGCAATGGCCGGCCGCGCCAGCGGCAACTCCACCCGCCAGAACGTCGTTCTGGCGTCGAGGCCCAGCGTGCGCGCGGCCTCGACCAGCGCCGGTGGCCGTTCGAGGAACGCGGTACGCGCGAGCAGGAACACGTAGGGATAGAGCACGAAGATGAACATCACGGCGGCGCCCGGAAGCGTGCGCACATCGGGAAACCAGTAGTCGGTGCGTGACCATCCAAACGCGTGGCGCAGCGCCGTCTGCACTGGTCCCGCGTACTGCAGGAAATCGGTATAGGCGTAGGCCATGACATACGACGGCATCGCGAGCGGCAACAGCAAGGCCCACGCAAAGAACCCGCTGCCGGGGAAGCGGTGGCGGGCAAGCAGCCAGCCGGCGGCCGTGCCGCCGATGCCGACACCAAGGCCGACCAGCAATGCGAGCAGCAGCGTGTTGATCACATAGTCCGGCAACACCGTGGCGGCAAGGTGCGACCACGTGGCGCCGGCACCGAGCGTGGCGGCGCGCAGCGCGATGGCGGCGACCGGGAGCGCGGCGAGGCCCGCCAGCCCGACCGCCAGCGCCGTCGCCGCGCGGCGATTACCCGGCATGATTGAAACAGTGCGGCCGGGCAGGTTGCGCGATGGTGGCGGAATGGTTCGCATTGCGCATCGGGACATTATAGGATGCGTCAAGGACGCGGTGATGCCGCGCGGGTCGCGCGAGGAGCGCGGGTTATAATTTTGGTGGATGCCTCGGCGCGGGCATTGCGTGGCCAATTCACCGGATGTTGCTCCCTGATGCGTATCCTGATTTCGAACGACGATGGCTACTTTGCCCCCGGGATCGAGCGGTTGGCCGCGATACTTGCCCCCCATGCGCAGATCACGGTCGTTGCACCCGAGCGCGATCGCAGCGGCGCCTCCAACTCGCTGACGCTCGACCGGCCGCTCTATGTGCGTCGCGCGCCCAACGGTTTCATGTTCGTCAACGGCACGCCCACCGATTGCGTCCACCTGGCGGTGACCGGGCTGCTCGATGAACTGCCGGACATGGTGATCTCCGGCATCAATCTCGGCGCCAACATGGGCGACGACACCATCTATTCGGGTACGGTGGCCGCGGCCACGGAAGGCTTTCTGCTCGGCATTCCGTCCGTGGCCATTTCGCTGGCCTCGAAAAATGGCCAGCATTTCGATACGGCGGCGCAGGTCGCACTGGACATCGTGGAGCGGCATGCCCGCATGCCCGCGGGCGCGTGGCTGCTCAATGTCAACGTGCCGGATGTACCGCTGGCGTCGCTGCGCGGCACCGTGGTCACCAGGCTCGGGCGGCGGCACAAGGCCGAGGACGTGATTCCCAGCCAGAATCCGCGCGGCGAAACGGTGTATTGGGTCGGCGCCGCGGGCGCGGCTGCCGATGCCGGCGAAGGCACCGACTTTGACGCGGTCGCTACGGGCCACGTATCAGTGACACCGCTGCAGATCGATCT
>JANMCS010000361.1:0-7932 GCA_031361405.1 Betaproteobacteria bacterium | reverse complement strand
TCGTCGTAGTCTCCCGGAAAAACCTTCAGCGTGCCATAGTCGAGATCGGCCATGTGCGTGCACACGCTGTTGAGAAAGTGCCGGTCGTGCGAAATGATTATCATCGTGGACTCGCGGGCGTTGAGCACCCCCTCGAGCCAGCGACTGGTGTTGATATCGAGATGGTTGGTGGGTTCGTCGAGCAGCAGGATTTCCGGATTCGAGAACAGCGCCTGCGCCAGCAGTACGCGCAGCTTCCAGCCCGGGGCCACTTCGCTCATCGGTCCCTGGTGCAGTTGCTCGGCAATGCCAAGCCCCATCAGCAACTCGCCGGCGCGCGCCTCGGACGTGTAGCCACCCAGTTCCGCGTAGTGCGCCTCAAGGTTGGCGGCCTTGACGTAGTCCTCTTCGGTTGCGTCGGGGTTGGCGTAGATCGCGTCGCGTTCCTCCTGCGTGGCCCACAGCTCCTCGTGCCCGCGCATCACGACGTCGAGCACGCGCTGGTCTTCGAACGCGAACTGGTCCTGCTACAACTTGCCGAGGCGCTCGTTGGTGTCGAGTGCGACATTGCCGCCGGAGGCTTCGAGATCGCCGCCCAGAATTTTCATCAGCGTCGACTTGCCGCAGCCGTTGGCGCCGATCAGCCCGTAGCGGTGACCGCCACCGAACTTGATCGAGATGTTTTCGAAGAGAGGCTTGGCGCCGAATTGAATCGTGAGATTGGATGCAACGAGCATGGGAGACTTGGGTACCGGTAAGGGTGCGGTGCCGCGCGGGATGACCCGGCGCGGACTCGGCGTGCAATCTGCCGCGCGCGAAGCGGTGCGTGGCAAAGGCAGGGAGTTAACCCGCTATTCTGCTAGAATCAACGACTTATCTCAAGTTTTTTGCGGCACTGGCACGGTGTGCCCGCCGCGCTGCCGGATTCACGCATGCCACGCTACGACCTGCATTCGCACTCGACCTATTCCGATGGCCTGCTGCCACCGGCCGCGGTGGTCCAACGCGCCGCGGCGCGCGGCGTGGATTTTCTCGCGCTGACCGATCACGACAACACCGATGGACTGGCCGAGGCGATCGCCGCCGCGGCCGAGACCACGATGACCTTGGTGCCTGGCGCGGAGTTGTCCGTCAGTTGGGAAAGCCACACCATTCACGTCGTGGCACTGCAAATCGATCGGACCAATCGCGTCCTCGACGAAGGCCTCGCGTCCATCCGCAGCGGACGCGACAGCCGGGCGCGGCTGATGGCCGATTCGCTGGCCGCTGCGGGGGTAGCCGGCGCCTACGAAGGCGCGCGCCGTTATGTCACCAGCGATGCCCTCATCTCGCGCACGCACTTCGCGCGCTTCCTGGTCGAGAGCGGACGTGTCCGCGAAACGCGCGACGCGTTCAAGCGTTATCTCACGCCGGGCAAGCCCGGCTATGTCAAACACGAATGGGCCACGCTGCCGAATGCGGTGCAGTGGATCCACGCGGCCGGGGGGCAGGCGGTGCTTGCGCATCCGGGCCGCTACAAAGTTTCACCGACCGGCATGCGCCGCCTGCTTGGCGAATTCCGCGACGCCGGCGGCGATGGCATCGAAGTGCTGTCGTCATCGCACACGGCGGCGCAATACGCGGAATACGCAACCTATGCCCGCACCTTCGGCCTGCTGGCGTCCTGCGGCAGCGACTATCACGGTCCAGGCGAAAGCTGGCTCGACCTGGGCGACCTGCCCCCGCTACCCGCCGGTGTGACGCCCGTGTGGTCGCGTTGGTAATGCCCGACCGCCGTACCGTTTTCTTTCTCTCCGACCGCACCGGCATCACGGCGGAGATGCTCGGCAACAGCCTGCTCACCCAGTTCGACGACATCCGCTTCCAGCGCGTGACCATTCCGTTTGTCGATTCGCCGGACAAGGTGGCGGCCGCCGTGCGCCAGGTGAACGAAACGGCTGACCGCGAGGGCCGGCGCCCGATCGTGATCAGTTCCGTCGTGGACGAGGCGATGAGCGAGATCATCCGCCGCGACGCGCGCGCGCTGACGCTCGATTTCTTCGGCGTGTTCATCCAGCCACTCGAAGCCGAGCTCGGCACCAAGAGCTCGCACGCGGCAGGCAAGTCGCACGGCATTGCCGACAGCCACGAATACTTCGCGCGCATGGAGGCGATCAACTTCACGCAGGCGCACGACGATGGCGTGAGCACGCGCGACCTTTCCAAGGCGCAGGTGATCCTGGTGGGCGTGTCGCGCTGCGGCAAGACGCCCACGTCGCTGTATCTCGCGCTGCAATTCGGCATTCGCGCCGCCAACTTCCCGCTGACGCCCGACGATTTCGCGGATCGCAAGTTGCCGGCGTCGGTGCTGCCGTGGCGCAACAAGCTCTTCGGACTCACAATCCAGCCGGAACGGCTGCGCCAGATCCGCGAGGAGCGCCGTCCCGACAGCGCCTACGCGTCGCTCGACAACTGCCGTTACGAAGTGCGCGAGGCCGAGGCGATGATGGTGCGCGAGCGCATCCCCATGCTCAATGCCACGACCAAGTCGATCGAGGAAATCGCGACGACGATCATTCACCAGGCCAAGGTCGAGCGGCACATCTATTGAGGCTGGAGGCGCGCACGCCGATCATCCTGTAGGCGAGGCTTCAGCCTCGCAGGGATATCGCTACAATGTACCCGCGAGGCTGAAGCCTCGCCTACGGCATTCCTACAGGCCGTAGAAGCGGCGCGCCGTCCCGCCCATCAACGCGGCGCGGTCCTCGGTGGTCCACCCGGCGGTGAGCGCTACCGTGGCCGCGAACCAGCTTTGATACGTGCCGGTGCGGTTGACCACGGGCCAGTCGCTACCCCACATCAGGCGCTGCGGACCGAAGCACTCCGCCAGGAAATCGACGTAGCGCCGCAATTGATCGATGGTCCAACCCGGCCCGGCCGCAGTGACGAGGCCCGATAGCTTGCAGCGCACGCGCGGCGATGCCGCGGCTGCGCGCATCTGTTCGGTCCACGGCGTCCACATGCCGGTGGCGATATCGGGCTTGGCGGCGTGATCGATCACCACTGCAAGGTCGGGATGCCGCTCCAGTATCTGCAGCAGCATCGGCAGCTGGTCCGGGCGTATCAACGCATCGAAGCGCAGGCCCAGTCGCGGCAGCGCGTCCAGCGCGCGCGCGGCGTCGGCGCCCAGGATCCATCCGGCATCGGGCTCGTCCATCAGCATCGGGCGCACGCCCTTCAGCAACGAGTCTCGCGTCAATCGCCGCAAGGTGGGGATCGCATCCGGCGCCGCGAGATCGGCCCAGCCGACCACGCCCTTCACGATGCCATTGCTCGCGCCAGCAACATCCAGCAGGTACCGCGTTTCCGCGACCGTTGGCGCCGCTTGCACGAGCACGACGGCCGTCACGCCAGCTTGTTCGCGCATTGGCGCCGCATCGTCCAGCGTGAAGTCGCGAAAGAGCGCCGGCTCCGCAGGCGTCAGCCAGCCATAGTCGCCACGTGCCAGCGACCAGACATGCTGGTGGGCATCGATGTGCCCGTTCATGCCACCGATCGGGGACGCGGGACATCGTCGAACATGGCGCCGCGGCCATCCTGTTGGGCCAAGCGTGCATGGCGTGTCGCAGGTCGGAAGGGTGCGGCGATATCGGTCACGTTGAGCGGCACTTCGTGGATTGCAGGGAGGCTCGCGGCTGCTAAACTCGTTGTGATGCTACAAGAAGCGCTGCGCATCGCGCAGCACTTACCGCCAAATTTCCGGATGATCGATATTCCCATGCCTCCTTTCACTGCCGTTCGTGGACTCTGGTGCGCAAACCTCACGCCTCTCGACGGCCAGGGCCGCGTCGACCATGCGCGGTTGGTGGCGCACGTCCGCAACCTGTTCACCCAAGGCGTCGCGGGCGTGGCGCCCTTCGGCACGACCGGGGAAGGCCAGTCCTTTGCCGCCGAAGAGCGCCGCGATGGCGTGGACGCACTGCTGCATGCCGGCATTCCGGGTGCCCGCATTGTGGCAGCCACCGGATGCGCAGCGCTGACTGACACCACGATGCTCACGCGACACGCGGTGCAGTCCGGATGCGCTGCGGTCCTGGTGCTGCCACCGTTCTTCTGGAAGACGCCCTCCGACGAGGGCTTGTTCACCTGGTATGCCAAGTTGATCGAGGGCGTCAACGACACGCGGCTCAAGGTCCTTCTCTACCATCTGCCGCAAGTCAGCGCGGTGCCGCTGTCGGTGGACCTGGTGGCGCGTCTGGCCACCGCATTTCCGGATACCGTCGTGGGCATCAAGGACAGCGAAGGCAACTGGGCGCACACGGCAGCGGTGCTCGAGCGCTGTCCGCAGCTCGCCGTGATGGTGGGGCACGAGCCGCACCTGCCGCGCCTGATGCGCGCCGGCGGTGTGGGCACGATCTGCGGCGTGGCCAACCTCCGGGCCGACCTTGTCCACGCGCTGCTTGTCCCCAATGTGGCTGCCGAGGCCGAGCAACGCATCGAGGCCTTCGTGCGGGTCGCGTTTTCGCAGCCGTTGATGGCGGGGTTCAAGAGCATGCTGGCCGATGAATACGGCGACCCGGGCTGGCGCGCCGTGCGGTCGCCGCTGGTGCCGCTGGACGAAGCGCAGCGCCGGCAACTGCGTGACACGCTGATGCAGGCCGGCCTCGGCGCGTCGGCTGCGGTTGCGGCGCGCTGATCGCGGTCGCGTGGCGCAACAGCGTCGCATGCGCCATTGGGCTCCGCTGATCCACGCATGATGCTCATCTTCGGCTCGCTCAACCTCGATCTGGTCGCACGGGTGCCGCGCTTGCCGGCCCCCGGTGAAACGTTGTCCGGCACGTCTTTCAAGGCACTGCCCGGGGGCAAGGGTGCCAACCAGGCGCTGGCGGCGCAACGTGCCGGGGCAGAGGTCGCGATGGTCGGTGCGGTGGGCGACGATGCCTTCGCCACACCCGCGCTGGCGGGACTGGTGGCCGCCGGCGTCGACGTCGCCGCGGTCAAGGTCGTGCCAGGACCCACCGGCGTCGCGTTGATCCATATCGATGCCAATGGCGAAAATGCGATCACGGTGGTCGCCGGCGCCAATGCGCTGGCGCAGGCGGCGCATATCGATGCGAAGCGATGGGCGGATACCTCCACACTGTTGCTGCAACTCGAGGTGCCGCTGCCGGAAGTGATGGCCGCTGCCGGCGCAGCGCGAGCGCGCGGCATCCGGGTCGTGCTCAATGCCGCGCCGATGCAGCCGTTGCCGTCGGCCTTGCTGGAGGCCATCGACGTCCTGATCGTCAACGAGCATGAAGCGGCGGCGCTGGCGGCGGCATTGGCAATTCCCGCCGACCTCAACGCGCTGGCCGACGCGCTGGCGCAACGACTTGCAATCGCCGTCGTGCTGACACTTGGCGCGCAGGGCGCCATGGTCGCGGCGCAGGGCATGCGCCTGCACGCGCGACCACCTCCGATCGCGGTCATCGACTCCACCGGTGCCGGTGATGCACTGGCCGGCGCGCTAACTGCGGCCCTGGATCGTGGCGCGCCGTGGCCGCAGGCACTCGTGGAAGCCGTGGCGGCCGGAACGCTCGCGTGTGGCGACGTCGGTGCGCAATCAGCGCTGGCAAGTGGCGCCACGATTGCAGCATTTGCGCCGCAGGTAGAATTGGTGACCGCCACTTCCTTGCCCGCCTGACACCATGGCACTGTTCCATCGACTCCTGCACCGCTGCCGCGTGACCACCGCGGCCATCGCACTTGCATGCACCGTCACGCCTGCGCTCGCCGTCGACTGGACGGACCTGCTGTGGAATCCGCAGGAGAGTGGCTGGGGCGTCAATTTCGTGCAGTCCGGCAACTTCATCTTTGCCACGTTCTTCATCTACGGCCAGGCGCTGCAGCCCACCTGGTACACCGGGCAGATGACGGTGGACAGCAACGGCATCTGGACCGGACCGCTGTATCTCACGGCGGGTTCGTATTTCGGCGGGCCGTGGGTTCCAGGCCAGCGCGCGACCACGCAGGTGGGCCTCGTCACCTTCGTACCCAACACGCAAAAGACCGGCGGCACGCTCACCTACAACGTCAACAACATCAACGTGACCAAGCAGATCACGCGGCAGACGCTGCAGACGATCGCGCTCGGTGGCGAGTATTTCGGCGGCCTGGTCTCCGATTACTACGGTTGTGCCAGTTCCAACAACAACGGCACGCTGCGGCTCTACTCCGAATTCAAGGTCACGCAGACCGGGGCCGGACTATTGCAGTTCGAGTTCACGATCCAAAACAACGGCACGTGCAAGATCGTCGGCACCTACGTTCAGGACGGCACGTGGTTCCGCATTCCCAACGCGGCGTACACGTGTTCCACCGGGCTGTCGACCAATGCGGTCGTTAGCGAGGTGAAGGCCACCAACCAGGGACTGGAAGGCCAATGGGTGGCGTCGGGCATGGGTGGCGGCTGCAACGAGGCCGCCTACTTCTCGGCCGTGCTGTACTAAGACCCGTCAGCGCGACTGGCGCAGCGCCTCGAACAGCACGATCGCCGCCGCCGCGCTGGCGTTGAGCGATTCGGTCGCGCCGGGCATCGGAATGGTGACGTGCCGGTCGCATTGGGCGAGCAGCGCGGCCGACAACCCTGCCCCTTCGTTGCCGATCGCAATGGCAAGCGGCCACGCAAAGGCCTGCGCATAGAGATCCAGACCGCCGCGCGGAACGGTGGCGGCCACCTGTCCGCCACGACCACGGAATGCGGCGACCCACGCCGGCAGGTCGACATCCTCGACGATGGTGGTCAGAAAATGCGCGCCCTGCCCGGCGCGCAGGACCTTGGGTGACCACGCAAACGCGCAACGCTTCGACAGCAGGACTTGCTCCACGCCGGCCGCGGCCGCGGTGCGCAACAAGGTGCCGACGTTGCCGGGGTCCTGGAGGTCGTCGAGAAGCAGATGGAAGCGCGCGCTGGCCGCCACGGCCGGCTGCGGCGTGGCGATGACGGCAATCACGCCGAGGGCCGGCGGCAGGCCGGTGATCTCTTCAAACAGTGTCGCGCTCACCGCCACGGTGTCGCTCGCGGCCACCCGCGCAAGGAGCGCTGCAATATGCGGCGTCGCGGCCAGATCTTCGACCAGCAGCACGAATTCCGGCGCGCCCGCGCGCTCCATGTATACCGTCAGCAGATGCTCACCTTCGAGCACGCAGCGGCCGGCCTTGCGCCGGTCGCGCGACGATGCGATCAGCCGCGCAGCTTCGCGCAGCCGCGGATTCTGGCGGGAGGTGGCTCGCTGCACGATGCCGTGTCGGTGGTCAGGGTTTGGCGCGCGGGGCGGCCGGCGCGGGACCCTTGGCGGGAGCGGCCGCCGGTTGCACCTGAAAGAACACCTCGTCGGGCTTGATCATGCCGAGCTCGGAACGCGCGCGTTCCTCGATCGCCTCCGAGCCCGTCTTCAGGTCACGCACATCCGCATCCAGCGCCTCGTTGCGGGCCTTCAGCTTGCCGTTGGCTTCGCGCTGCACCGCCAGTTGCCGGTCGGTCTCATGCACCTGCAGCCATCCGCCCTTGCCCAACCACATCGGATATTGCAGGGCCAGGATCAGCGCGACGAAGATGAAGGCGAGCCAGCGCACGTGGCGCGAAGCCTAGCGGATATTGTAGAAGGCGTCACGGCCGGGATAGCTGGCCGCGTCGCCCAGGTCTTCCTCGATCCGCAACAGCTGGTTGTACTTGGCGATGCGGTCGGAGCGCGACAGCGAGCCGGTCTTGATCTGGCCGCAATTGGTGCCCACCGCAATGTCCGCGATCATGCTGTCCTCGGTCTCGCCCGAGCGATGCGAGACGACCGCCGTGTAGCCGGCGCGGTTGGCCATCGTGATCGCCGCGAAGGTCTCGGAGAGCGTTCCGATCTGGTTGATCTTGATCAGGATCGAATTGGCGACACCCTTGGCGATGCCTTGCTTCAGGATTTTCGTGTTGGTGACGAAGATGTC
>JANMCS010000276.1:0-4319 GCA_031361405.1 Betaproteobacteria bacterium | reverse complement strand
GATCGATGCGGTCTACAAGCCGCAGCGTGTGCCCAGTGTGGACACCTACCTGCGTGCGGCCCGCAGCCGCTTTGGTGGCAATCCGATTCCGCACCAGACCTTCATGTTCGAGGTGATGAAGCGACGCGCCGATGTGCGTGCCTATGCGCTGGTCGCCGACCATACGCCGAAGCACAACGAGGAAAAACACTGGACGCGTTTCCTGCACCAGGACACCGCGTTCTTCGTCGGCGCCGACAAGATCGCGCGGATCCTCAAGGCACCGGTGATCTATGTCGCCATGCGGCGCGAAGGCATCGGTCGCTACAGCGTGGAGTTGAAGGTGCTGGCCGAGCCGCCCTACGATCGCGACTCCGGTCCCGAGATTGTCGAGCGCTACGCGCGCAATCTCGAGGAGGAAATCCGCCGCAGCCCCGCCGACTGGCTGTGGATCAACCGCAAGTGGAAGTACAGGAAGCCGCTGTACGCGCAATGAACACGCGTACGTGATGAACACGCGTATGTGATGTACACGCGTATGTGATGAACACGCGTACGTGATGCCACTGTAGGCGAGGCTTCAGCCTCGCGGGTTCGACGCCGCGTCAATGCGTTCGTAGGCGAGGCTTCAGCCTCGCTTGTTCGATGCGGCGACCATGCGAGGCTGAAGCCTCGCCTACAGGAGTATCCGCAGGACTGCCTGACGCCTAGCTGCCGGCCTCCGCGCGCCGCTGCGCGAGAAATGCTGCCATCGTCCGCACGGTCGGATATTCGAAAAAATCGGTCACCTCGAGGTGACCCGGATACATCGACTCGATCTTCTCGTAGATCTGCGCGAGCGTGAGTGAACCCGTGCCCAGCTCGAACAGGTTGTCGTCCGCGCCCAATTTGCGCCCCGGCAGTGCAGCCTGGCAGATCGCCAGCAAGGTCTGTTCGAGGTCATTGTCCGCGGTACCAGCAGCGACACCGGTGGCTGCTTCGTATTGCGCCATTGCGTGCAGGACATCGGCAAAGCGGCCGGCCTCGAAATCGCGTGCCAACGCAAAGCGCTGAATCTTGCCGCTGGTGGTCTTGGGAAACTGGCGCACGGGAATGACGGCGTGCACAGCAAGGCCGATGCGTTCGTTGATCACGCGCCGGATGGTGCGCGCAGCTTCGGCCGTTGGCGCAACATCGTCGCCCTTGGCCAGCACGAACACCAGCAGCTCGTCGGTGGCGGCCTGCGGGGGCCGCACGCCTGCCGCGGCGGCGCGCCCGATTTCAATGCCACCGTGCTGGGCCAGCACCAGTTCGATGTCCTGCGGGTAGTGATTCTGTCCGGCCACGAACAGCACTTCCTTGATGCGGCCGGTGACCACAAGTTGACCGTCGTGCATCGTGCCGAGATCGCCCGTGTCGACGTAGCCGTCGGCCTGGCGCGTCGCTGCCGTCCGCCCGCTGTCGTCGTAATACCCGGCGCTCACATTGGCGCCGCGGATCAATATGCGCCCGACCGTGCCGGCGGGCACAGGATCGCCATGGGCATCGGCGATGCGAACCTCGCAACCCGCCACTGGCGTGCCGAGACGGACCAATTCGACCGCAGTCGGCGCAGTGGTGTCCAGCGTGCGCACGATCTCGCCGGGTCCAAGCGCCGTGCGATCGAATGCCACTGTCGACAACGGTGCGCCTACTTGCGGAAAAGTCACCGCGAGGCTGGCCTCGGCCAGGCCATAGACCGGGAACATCACGTTCGGATCGAGCCGTGCCGGCGCCAGCGCAGTCGTGAAGGCGCGGCACAAGTCGGCGGCGATGGGCTCGGCGCCGTTGAAGATGATCCGCACGGCCGACAGGTCCAGCAACGCCGTCTTGGCGGGATCGTGCGATTTGAGAAAGTGCTGGTAGCCGAAGTTGGGCGACGAGGTGACGGAGGCGCGATGTTCCGCGGCCTTGGCGATCCACAGGCCCGGCCGGCGCACGAACAACGCCGTAGGCATCAGCCACTGGTCGACATCCGCACACAGCGGCGTCAGGTGAAAACCGATCAGGCCCATGTCGTGCGTCAGCGGCATCCATGACAGGCTCGAATCGCCGGCGCGGACATCGATGCCGGCCGCGATTGCGGCGATGTTGGACATGAGATTGGCATGGGTCAGCAGCACGCCCTTGGGTTCGCTCGTGGAGCCGGACGAAAACTGGATCATTGCGACTTCGCCCGGAACGACGGGATGGCGTCGCCCCGGCTGCGCGACATCTGCGATCTCGTCCAGGAAAATCGTGCGCTTCTCGATGCGGTCGAGAATGCCGGCGAGTCCCGCGTCGTCGGCATACGCGCGCAGCCGGTCGAAGATGCGCCGCTCGGTGGCAAGCGTAGGCGCACGCAGCTTGGCGAGCACGCGAAAGAGCTTGGCCTTGTGTTCGTCCGCGTTGCCGGGCGCGAGCGGAACCGCGACGACGCCGCCCAGCACGCATGCCCAGAACGTGTCGACGAAGGGTGTCGTGCCATCCACCAGGATCACGACCTCGCTGCCCGGCGTGGCGCCGGCGTCCTGCAGGTAGCGCAGGATGCCCAGCGCGCGATCGCGCAACGATGCATACGGCACCCGCGTCTCGTTGCTTTCGCCCGCGATGTAGTGGATGCCGCGGGAACTCGCGGCGAGCGCATCGAGTGCGGCCACAAGCGTGGGCAAGGCAGTCATGTCCGGAACGGTGGAGGTGTTCATTGCGTGCGTTCGCGTATCCGCATGTGCAATGGATGCCGCGTGCGCAGGTTGACCTGCGGCTCGATCTCGACAGTCTGGCCGTCGACCAGCGTCAGTTCAAAGCGGCGGGCCAGCATGGCCACGTGGGTGTGCATTTCGATCATGGCGAGATGTTCGCCGATACAGGCGCGCGGGCCAAGCCCGAAGGGCAGATAGGCAAAGCGGTGATGCGGCGGCGCGGTGGGCAGGAAGCGGTCCGGCTCGAAGGCATCGGGACGCGTCCAGAATGCGGGATGGCGCTGCACGATGTACGGCGAAACGAGGACATCGGTGGCGGCGGGCAGCGCGAAGGCATCCAATGTGGACGGAGCGATGCTGCGACGGGTCAGCAACCATCCCGGAGGATACAGGCGCAGCGTTTCCGCGATGGTTCGCTGCACCTGTCCCAGCGCCTCAAGGTCTTCGTATGATGGCAGGTCCATCGCCGCCGCATCGATTTCGGCGTGCAGCTGCTCGCGCACCTGCGGCGCCTGCGTCAGCAGGTACCAGAACCAGTTGAGCGAGCTGGCCGTGGTTTCGTGGCCGGCCACGATGAGCGTCAGTATCTCATCCAGCAGCTGCTTGTCCGACATGGGGGCACCGGTTTGCCGGTCGCGCGCGTCGATCAGCATCGAGACGATGTCGTTGTGCCGCACGCCGTCGCGGCGGCGGCGTGCGATGTCGTCCATGATCAGCTTGCCCAGCTGCCGGAACTTGTAGGCGAAGGCGAGATTGCGTGCCGTCTCGTCGGTGAGCATCGCGAAGGGGCTTTCGCCACTGGGGGAATCAAGCCGCGCGAGGTCGTCGCCGAAGAGCGCGCGCAGCACCACGTCGAGCGTAACGTCGCTCATCTCCTGCGTTACGTTGATCGAGGTCCCACTGCGCGCGGCCCCGGCCCATCGCGCCGCCAGCCGCGCATTGGCCGCGTGCAGGTGGGGCATCCAGGTGCTGACGATGCGGCGGTGAAAGGCGGGTTGCACCATCTTGCGCTGGATGCGCCAGTGATCGTCTTCGCTGGTCATCAGACCGTTGCCCAGCAGGATGGCCACGCGTTCGATGCCGATGCCCTTGGTGAAATTGGCGTGGTGATCCACCAGCACGTGGCGAACGTGGTCGGGATGCGACAGCACCCACACATCACGTTGCAGTGCGGGCGAATGCACGCGGAAGGCGTCGCCACAATGGTCGAACATGCGCACGAGCGTGGAGAGCGCGTCGGTCTCGAAGCTGATGTCGAGCGGCTCCGGCGCCAGTGGCGGTTCACAAAGCGGTTGGACTTGCATGTTCATGTCACTGATCGATGGGGGTTTTTGCGTGCGAGCGGCCGATTGTCCGCCGAAATTTCATGGTCCAGTGGTCAGAAGAGGCGCGCAGGTGTTGCAATGCTGCGCAATGTCCCCTATAATTTCGCCTCTCTGCTGCTTCGAAACCCCCTAAAAGCAAGCGCAAGACAACGGGAAGCGCATTCTCTAACGGAAATGCGTGGTTTCGAAATGAGTTTGAAGTTAGTCACAAGCGCAGAACGCTCTTTAACAATTTGCAACCGATAGGTGTGGGTACTCGTGGTCTGGGGCCCTGGCGTGGGTTGTTTTCCGGGTAACCGGGGGATGGCGAAGCGGC
>JANMCS010000207.1:0-12556 GCA_031361405.1 Betaproteobacteria bacterium | reverse complement strand
CCGGCAAATTCGCGTATCGCCACGGCGCGCACGCCCTGCACGACATCCGCTTCGACGAAGCACAGCGGCGCGCCGTCGGCATCGACGCGACCCAGCGCGTCACCGACATAGAGCGCCGTGTGCGACCACGTGGACTGCGTCAGGTATTTGATCGCGGCGCTGAATTTGCTGTGGCCCTCCACCAGCAACACGTCACCGGGGCGCAGGCATGCGGCCAGCGGCTTCGGGTCGGCAGGCACCGACGTGCTGTGCGCGTGCCGGGTCCGGGCCAGATAGGCAGCCAGCTTGCGACCGATCCAGGTGGAGATGGGTGTCATGGCAATGGAACCGCAGCGGTTGGTCGCGCGCGCCGTCCCGGCCCTTACCCGCGCCGTCCATCCGGTCCCCTTGCCCGCTGCTGGGCTTGTAATACAAACTGCGACCGGAGGGCCGGATGCGCGTCTGGACGTGCGCCCTCATCCATTCCACTTTCATCAAAGGTTTGTACCAATGCTCAAGGCTGCTCTCTTCCCGCGCTGGTCCGCCATCGCGCTTGCCGTTCTCGTCACGCCGCTGGCGCTGCCATTGCATGCGGCCACGGTGACGCCGACCCAGAAGCTCGATGCGACGTTGTCGGCCGTCGCCAGCGGCGGCGGCATCACGCGCAAGCTGCTCAACGTCGACCCCGGGCTTGGCCAGTCGATGGTCGAGACCATCCTGCGCTTCGACGGCGACCTCGATGCAGTCAAGGCACACGGCGCGCTCGTGCGCTCGGTGATGGGCAACATCGCCACCGTCGACATCCCCGCCGACAAGCTCGCCGCCGTGGCCGCACTGCCCAATATCCTGTCGATCGAGGCCTCGCATGCGCAACCGCTGCGGCTCGACAAAAGCGTGGCCGCGGCGCGCGCCGACACGCTGCGCACCGGGACGCCGCCCAATTGGTCGGCCGGTACGGGCAAAGGCGTGATCGTCGGGGTCATCGATTCCGGCATCGACTTCAAGCACAACGACTTCAAGAAAGGCGATGGCACCACGCGCATCCTCGCCATCTGGGACCAGCGTCCCTCCGGCGCCTCCGGTGCGCCGCCCGCGGGCTATACCTATGGCGGCGTCTGCACGGCGGCGATGATCAATGCCGCGAACGCGGGCGATCCGGCCGCGTGTGTGCACAAGGACACCGATAGCCACGGCACCCACGTCGCCGGCATCGCGGCCGGCAACGGACAGGCCACCGGCAACGGCCAGCTGGCCTACCGGATGATCGGCATGGCGCCCTCAGCCGACCTCATGATCACCAACGGCAACTCCTATGGCACCGCGGGCATTCTCGACAGCATCGCCTGGATGAAGGCCACGGCCGCCGCGCTGGGTCGCCCGCTGGTGATCAACATGAGCTTCGGTTCGTATTTCGGCGCGCGCGACGGCACGTCGAACTACGAAGTGGGCATGGACAATCTTTCGGGGCCAGGCGTGATCCTGGTCGCGGCCGCGGGCAACGAGGCCAATGCGGCGATCCGCGCCACCGGCACTCTCACGCAGGGCGCCAGCGAGACCGTCGGCTTCACCATTCCCGTCGCCACCACCGTCGCCACGCTCGAGGTCTGGTATCCGGGCACCAACGCGTATGGCGTCAACGTGGCGGGCCCGGGCTGTGCGGCCACGCTCACCGTGAATCCGGGCGAGAACCCCGGCACCGTCACCACGCCCTGCGGCGGCGTGGAGTTCACGTCGACCGGCGTCAATGCCAGCAACGACGACCGCCAGATCCGGGTGCTCATCGGCTCCACCCCCACGTCACCGCTGGTGAAGGGTCCGTGGAAGATCACGCTGGTCGGCAATGTGGTGGCCGGCGGCAGCGCTCCGTTCTCGATCGTCAATGGCGAGGATGCGACGGGTCCCGTGTTCACCGATCACATCACGTCGGTGACCACCGAGATCCTGACCGATGCATCGTCGCCGCGACGCGTGATCGCCGTGGCGTCGTACAACACGCGCACCACGTGGAACAGCCTCAACGGTCCCAACACCGACACCTATCCGGGTGCGGTCTCCGACATCTCGGTGTTCAGCAGCCGCGGACCGCGCCGCAATTGCAGCAACCTCGCCAAATGCCCGCCGATCATGAAGCCGGAGATTACCGCACCAGGCGCAACGATCATGGCCGCGCTGACAGCGGACAAGGCCACGGCGACGGAGCGCACCGCCATCGAAGCGGACGGCGTGCACTACGCGGCCTTCGGCACCAGCATGGCCACGCCGCACATCACCGGCGCCGTGGCGCTGATGCTGCAGCAGGATCCCACCGCGACCCCGGAGACGGTGAAGGCGCGCCTCTACGCCACCGTGCAGCCCAGCCCGTTTGCGACCAACCTGCCGGTGTATAGCGCGGCCACGCAGGACAACCCAGCCAACCCCAACTACACGTGGGGCTACGGCATTCTCGATGCGGCCGCCGCGGTGAAGGCCTCGTCGTCAACCCCGCCGGGTGCGCCAGTGACCGTCGTCGAGTTCTACAACGCGTCGCTCGACCACTACTTCATCACCTATGTCGAGGGGGAAATCACCAAGCTCGACAACGGCACGTTCAAGGGCTGGGCCCGCACGGGCCTGTCGTTCAAGGCGTATGCAACCACGCAGGCCGGCACGTCCGCGGTATGCCGCATCTACATTCCGCCAGGCAAGGGCGACGGCCACTTCTTCGGCCGCGACACGAACGAGTGCGACGGCACGATGACCAAGAACCCGACGTTCATCCTCGAGTCGTCCACGTTCTTCTATCTGTATCCGCCCAACCTCGGCAACTGCGGGGCCGGGCAGGTCAACGTGTATCGCGTGTTCAGCAATCGCGTCGATGCCAACCATCGCTACACGACCAGCAAGGCCGTGCGCGACCAGATGGTGGCCAAGGGCTGGATTGCCGAAGGCGACGGTCCGGACATCGTCGTGATGTGCGCGCCGCAATAGCCCGGCGCAACGCCTGCAGCCATGGCGACGGGAGCAATCCCGTCGCCATTTTTTACCCCGCCAGTTGACCCCCGCAACCGAACCCTCAATACTTGACCTTCGTTGAACCGCAGCGCGAAGCCCCGTGTCCGTACCATGATCGAGCCATCCTCCCGAGCCATCCGATGCAACGCCGCCTGACCGCGATCCTGGCCGCCGACATCGTCGGCTACTCGGGCCTCATGGAGGCCGACGAGGCCGGCACGCTCCAGCGGTTGAAAGTCAACCGCAGCGCGGTCTTCGATCCGTGCGTGCTGGCGCATGACGGCCGCCTGGTCAAGTTGATGGGCGACGGCGCGCTGGTGGAATTTGCCAGCGTCACGGCCGCCGTCAACTGCGCGCTGGCATTGCAGCAGGCCACTGCCAATGCCGAGCCGGAGCGGGCGGCGGATGCGCGGCTGCGTTATCGCATCGGCATCAATCTCGGCGACGTCATTGTCGACGGCGACGACATCTATGGCGAAGGCGTCAACGTCGCGGCGCGGCTGCAGGCACTGGCGCCCGCGGGCGGCATCGCCCTGTCGGCTACCGTGCGCGACCACGTGGCGGGCAAGGTGACCTGCGTGTTCGAGGATTTCGGCCAGCACACGGTCAAAGGCATCCAGCGACCGGTGCATGTGTTTGTCCTGCATGCACCCTCGGCTGCCGCCGCCGCGCGCGCCTCCGACGTGCCGCAACGCATGTCGGTCTGCGTATTGCCCTTCGCCAACATGAGCGGCGACCCCGAACAGGAATATTTCTCGGACGGCATCACCGAGGACATCATCACCGACCTGTGCAAGGTGTCCGCGCTCTCGGTAGTCTCGCGCAACACGTCGTTCACGTTCAAGGGCAAGCACGTCGACTTGGCACAGGTGGCGCGGCAGTTGAAGGTCAGCCACGTGCTCGAAGGCAGCGTGCGCAAGGCGGGCAACCGCGTGCGCATCACCGCGCAGCTGATCGAAGGCGCCACCGACAGCCATCTGTGGGCCGAGCGCTACGACCGCGATCTCAACGACATCTTCGCGCTGCAGGACGAAATCTCGCAGGCCATCGTCGGCGCGCTGAAGTTACGGCTGCTGCCTGCGGAAAAGAAAGCGATCGAGCAGCGCGCCACCACCAATCCGGAAGCTTACAAGCTTTACCTGATGGCGCGGCAGTACAACGCCACCGGCAATTCGCGACATCGCGAGATCACCGTGCGTTTCTGCAAGCGAGCCGTGGAACTCGATCCGGGTTATGCGCGGGCGTGGGCGCTGCTGGCCATCTGCCAATCCAACATGCGCCTCCTGGTCAGCGGAAACGGGGAGACCGGTTGGGAGGCCGCGTTGCGCGCGCTGGCGCTGGAGCCCGATCTCGCCGAAGCGCATGCGGCCAAGGGGCGCGTGCTGGGGGACGACGGCAAGCTGGACGAAGCGTGGGTCGAACTTGAAGTCGCGTTGCGACTCGATCCGAACGCCTACGAAGTCAATGCCGCGGCGGCGCGTTGCCTGATGGCGATGCATCGCTGGGACGAGTCCATCGCGTGCCTCGAACGCGCCGCCACCGCCATCGAGTCCGACTTCTGGGCGCTGGGGATGTGCGTGCAGGCGCACCTGGCGAAGGGGGACCGCGACGCTGCCAAGGCCACCGCCCGGCGCAATCTCGAGCGCATCGAAAAGGTCATCGTCGCCGAACCCGATCACAGCCTGGCGATGGGTTGGGGCGTGAGCTCGTTGCTGGCGCTGGGCGAAGTCGACCGCGCCAAGGAGTGGGCCGCGCGCGCGATGCTGCTCGACCCCGACAACACCAACCTGCGCTACAACCTGGCATGCGCGATGGTGGGGCTGGGCGATTTCGACGCGGCCCTCAACCTGTTGACGTCCGTGATGTCCGAATTCGACGAGCGCCGTCTCGTCTGGTGGCACACCGACACCGACCTCGACCCGATCCGCGACGATCCGCGCTTCAAGGCCCTGATCGCCAACGCCGCCGGACTTTTGGCCGCTAAAAAGTAGGCACTTACTAGCGTCTTAGCCAGCGTCCGTCGGCCTTTTCGCGCAGGCCTGCCCGATCGCAATTGCTGATGCGGTCCATCCGAATCAATGATTTGCGTGGTTCCTCCCCCGTCTATACATTCGTATTGTGCATTGCAGCATTGCGGTCGTGCCTTGGCAATTCGCTTCGCCAATGCACCAGGGCTGCCATCCAACCCGTACGCATCAGGAGCCACCCATGTCCGCCGCTACCCGCTTCACGCAGCAATACGAGTCACTGCCTGTGACGACCCGCCGCAGCCTCATGGCCATCAGTTTCGCGCTGCGCTTCGCCTTCATCGGGCTGTCGCTGTCCATCGCCGGCGTGATCGCGCTCTTCACCGGCGACATGGATCCGCTCCACGCCGCGGTGCTTGCCGTGTGCGGTGGTGGCGTCGCTTACGCCAGCATCCAGTACGTGCGGCGCTGGAGCGATGCGGAGACTGCGCGCGCCGAGGTCGTTAATGCGCCGGCATTGAAGGCGAACCGTACGACAACTTTAAACCTGGTACGTCCGAGTTGAGTGCGTAATCGGGAAGCGTCGCTTCCCGATGCTTGCAGGTCGGCAGGACGGAGTCCGGTGGGTTTGGCGATTTGCGAAAGCATCTTCGGGCCGGCTTACTCGCCGTCGTGTGTCTCCGGTCAGAAAATGAGTGGTGCGATAGGCGGCGCACCGGAGGCGACGGTGCCGAGCGTGTGGGCTGGTGAGCCACGGTCAGCCAACGCCCCAGACTTCGTGCCGGATCACATGCCTGGCGATCTCATGCACGGCCAGCGCCACGCCCAGGCCCGGCCGCTGCGGCACCGCCACGCGTCCGCGCACCGGCCGCGGCGGCATTGGCGTCACCAGCGAATCGAACAACGGCGACTCGTTGAACTGCAATTCGAGGCGCGTGAAGCCGGGAAGCCCCGCGCACACTTGAACGCTGGCCAGGTGCGCCACGGGTCCGGTGGGATTATGTGGCGCGATGGCCACGCCGTGCTGCACGGCCAGCGCCGCGACCGCGCGCATCTCCTCAAAGCCACCCACGTACTTGATGTCGGGCATCAGCACATCATAGGCGCCGCCTTTGAGGAAAGACATGAATGCCGCGCGGCCCACGCCATCCTCGCCACCGGCCAGCAACATGCCGCGTTTTCTGGCGTACGCGCGCAAGCGCTTCAGCGCAGGCAGATTGGCGTCGTCCTCGGGCATCGGGCACTCGACCCAGTGCAGGTCGAACGGTGCGCAGGCGTCGATCGCCGTTTTCGCCCACTCCTCGTCAAAACGCCAGTGGCAATCGACCATCACGTCGACGCCTGAACCCACCGCGTCGCGCGCCGCGGCGATGCGCGCGAGCCCCATCTCCAGCCGCGGCGACGTCGGCGCGGTCGCCTCGCCCCACCGCCCGAACGTGTCGATCTCGTCGAAGGGCGCGATCTTGACTGCGCGAAAACCCGCTCGCACGGCCACCCGCACCGCGTGCGCAAACGCCGCAGGGTCGCGGGTGGGCAGACCGCGATTCACATTGGCATACAACTCGACTGCAGTTGCGGGCGCACCCAGCAACTGCGCGACGGATTGCTGCGCGCGCTGTCCCGCGAGATCCCACAGCGCGTGATCGAGGGCAGACACGGCCGCCCCCAATGCGCGCGATTGTCCAGTCAACACGATGTCCGCAAGCGCGCGCGGATCCGCCGCGCGACCCAGCAACGTCGGCGCGAGTTGCGCCAGCGCGGCTTCAACTGCCGCCTCCTCACGCTGCAACGTGGCCTCGCCCACGCCCACGAACTCCGCAGCGTCAGTAACCTGCACAAAGAGCCAGATGGTCTTGGGACTGACGCGCACCTGCGTCAGCGCAATGCCGGCAATCGGGGGGACGGGCGTCAGGGCTGCCAATCCAGCTGCAAATGGAAAATTGTCGTGCCGACCCTGGGCGCCACCAGGCTGGCACAGAGCATACGCACTGACGCGATCAGCAGAGTCAATATCATGGCCAGCAGCAGCTGGGGGAGGCGGACCGTGTTCATGGCTTGCAGCGTGAAGGTTGATCGTCCGTTCGGCACGTTGGGCCAACAGCGCGATCTGATTGTAATCCTCGACGACGGACGCCGGTTCCGCCAATAATGCGCCGGCATCACACCCACCGACCCGACACCAGGTAGCGCCGCCGAACCGCCATGCGCATCGTAAGCCGCGCCCCAACCGCGGCGACCAACAGGCCTACCGGACGTATTGTTCCCTCCTCGCTAGGCACGCCCCGTTGATCGCCACGATCGCTGAAATCACCGCCCCCATCTTTGTCATCGCGCTGATCGGCTTCGTCTACAGCCGCGTCGTCAAACCCGATCTCGCGGGGGCCAACAAACTGATCGTGGACATCGCGCTGCCGGTGCTGATCTTCATCTCGCTGTCGGGCAAGGATTTCAACCCGCTGGCGGCGGCGGGATTCACGCTCGCGGCCGTCCTCCTGATCCTGCTGAGCGGCGTGCTGGCGTATCCGCTGTGCCGGTTGGCCGGCGCGCAATGGCGCGCGCTGCTGCCTTGCGTGATGTTCACCAACGTGGGGCCGGTAGGGATTCCGCTGATCGTGCTGGCCTACGGACCCGCGGGCCTGGCGCCGGCGGTGGTGCTGCTGGTGGTCTCCAACATCCTGCACTTCACGCTCGGCGTGGGCATCATGAGCGGGCGAGTCGATTGGCGCATGGTCTATGCCAATCCGCTGGTGTGGGCGACGATGCTGGGCGTCGTGTTTGCGCAAGCGGGATGGAGCCTGCCGCAATGGCTGGCCACGCCGATGGGCATGATCGGCAACGTGCTCGTGCCGATGATGTTGCTGGCGCTGGGGGCCCGGCTGTCGACCAGTCGCATCAGTGATGCCCGCGTCGGCGCGATGGGCACGGCGGTCACGCTGGTCAGCCGCGGGCTTGGAACCCTGCTGATCCTGCTGGTCGTGCCGTTACAAGGCGTGGAGCGGGGCGCGTTCATTCTCCTCGCGTGCCTGCCGCCGGCCATGTTCAACTTCATGCTGGCCGATCGCTTTCAATGCGAGCCGCACAAAGTGGCCTCGATGGTCATCGTGGGTCATATTGCCAGCGTAGCGTTCCTGCCGCTGGGCCTCTGGCTGGCCTTGCGGTGATCGACGCGGTGCCGCGCGCGGTGCCGAAACGGATGCCGCCGCCGCCAGACTGAACGCGCTCACGCGCGTGGTGGCGACGCACCATGCGTGGTCAGCACCACACGGATCGCATCCAGCACCGCCCCCGGCGCCCGATAGTCCGGATGCGCACGGATCACGCCCGCAAGGTTGCTCATCGCCAGCACCTCGTCCAACGCGGCACTGGCGGCGGCACGCTCCGCCGGATCAATGCGCAGGTCGGGCACGCGTGGTCGTCCGCTCTTCTCCAGCAACCGCACCGCGTGTACCTGTCGTTCGCACCGGCACGGGGCTTCGGCGTTGGCCACGCCGCAGATCGCCGTCGAAAATTGCTCGAGCACTTGGCGCGCCCGCGACAGCCGCTTGCGATACGCCGCCGTATTGATGGCCAGCACCTGCGCGGCCTCCTCCGAGCGCAAGCCGAACACCGCATCGAGGAGGTAAGCCAACCGGTGGTCGCGATCCAGCCGCATCAGCATGCCTTGCGTGCAGGTCACCGCCATTTCGCGCGCCGCCGCCTTGTCCTCGGGCAACAGCGCACGCTGGTCCCACGTGTCGCGGCCGAATTCGATGCCGGCCTTCAGCGTGTCGCTCAACGCGTCGAACGAAACTTCGGGCGATTCGCGCGTGCGGGTGGCGGCGGTCAACAGTTGGTTGCGCGCGACCTGGTACACCCACGTGGAAAACATCGCCTCGCCGCGAAAACTGCCGAGGTGCGTGGTGACCTTGAGCAGGATTTCCTGCGTTGCGTCGCGCGCATCGTCGCGGTTGCCCAGCATCCGCACGGCGAGGTTGTAGATGCCGGGCTGGATGCCCGCCAGCACTGTGTCGAGCGCGCGCAGGTCGCCGTTGCGCGCGCGCGCCAGCTGGTCGGGCTCGATATTGGCGATCTTCATGGTTTGCGCATCCGCGCCGCGGCGCTCAAGGCTGCGCCATTTCGATGCGATTGTCCGCCAGGTGGCTGGGCAGCAGGATCGGCGCGTCAAACCACTCCAAGGCCGCTGCGGCGCCGTAGGTCGTGCGTACCCGCGCATGCCACGCCGCGTTGAACCACTGGTCGGCGCTGGCTTGCGTGTCCCACAGATAGATGCCGCCGAAGCGGCCATCGTCGCTGATCACGAAGTACTTGCGCATGAGGCCGGGCACTTTCTGATACACGGGAATGGCGGCGCGGAACTCCGCGATGATCCGCGCCCGGTCGACGCCGGGTGGCACGGGTATGGTGACCAGCGTGGCCACGGCGTTGCCTTCGACTGCGCCCGTCATTCCCGGTGGCATGTTGTCCAGCGCCACGGGCACGTCGAAGTAGCGCACATTGCCGTCCACGCCACGCTCGCGCTTCACCCGCTCGAACCATGCGGGGCTGAACCAGCCTTGCGCCACGGCGCGATCCTGCCACAGGTAGATGCCGCCGTAGTGTCCATCCGCCTGCGCGAACGAAAACATCTTATAGTTCAGTCCCGGGATGCCTGCGTACTGCGGGATCGTGTCGCGCATCTTGCCGAGCACGATAGGGCGCGGGGCATACCAGGGTTTTTGCACCTTGACGATGACGGCGACCGGCGTGGGCGCCGATCCCGCCACGGGCACGACTTGCGCATGGACGCCTGTCGCCAGCAGCGCGGCGGCGAGGGGGAGTGCAACAGCATGGTTCATGGTCCATCTCCGGATGAGCGCCCGGCGGGAAATCCGCGGGGCCTACATCCTTGGACGCGATCACGTTGCCCTTTGTGACCGCCGCGCCGGTCAAGGCCCGAACATGTTGACCGGTTGCGGATTCACGAGGCACGTCCAGCACTGTGCGTTGGCCGCCGCGGTGCTCAGCACCGAATAGGTATTGAGATGCGGTGCCGTGCTGTCGGCCGGCGCAAAACTTGCGGTCCCGTTGCCATTGCGGATCAGCGTGAACGCGCGCACCGGCACGGTGGGGAACGTGCTGAAGTTCACCCAGTTGAGATTATTGCTGTAGACCATGATGTTGCCGAGCGAACTGCCGATGGAAGGCGCTTCGAGATACATGCCCTGGAACGGCTTGCCCGCCGTGTTCCAACCCTGGTTGACCAGCACCCCCGCGAGGTCGATCGCGCCCGCGGCCTTGAACACCACGCTACCGGGGAACACGAAATCGTTGGTGCCCCCGTTGACAAGCGAGAGATTGCCGGTGGCCTGCAGAATCATGCTGCCGCCGCCGTACGCGGGGAGCGGTACGCCGGGCGGACGGAACCCACCGGGCGCCACCACTGCATTGTTCGGCGGCAAGATCGCGCCACTCGGCCACGCCGACGGCATCCACACCGCCACGTTGCCGTCGACGGACAGGTTGAGTGCCTGCGGCGCGGGACCGTAAGCGGCCAGCGTCAAGGCGACTGAACCGCCGCTGCCGGGAAGAAGTTTCAGCCCATTCTGCAGGAAGAAGCTGCCATTGACAGGATTGTTGGCGTTGCCGAGCGTGGCCAAGGTGATGGCGTCGCCATAAAGACCGCCGTACCCCGTCACGTTGGCGCCGTAGAGTTGCAACTGCGTGCCGCCGTCGGCTGCGCCGAGAATGGTGATGTTTCCGCCGGTGGTCCACGTGCCGGCGCGTGCATCGACCGTCAGGCCGGACGACCCCTTCACGCTGCCAAAGCCCGCGACCGTCATGCCGCCGCTGCTGGCCACGTGCAGGAACGGCGCCTCGGCGCCATTGCCAGCCCTCGCCTGCAGGTTGCCGTTGATGATACTGAGGATGCCGGATATGTCCCTCAGCACCACCCGTTGCATCGGTGCGCCGGCGCGAATGTAGAGCCTGGCACCTTCGTCGATGCTGAGACCCTGGAAGTCGATTTCGGTGAACAGAGTGCCGTCGCCCGGCGTGGTGCCCAGTTGAATCTCGGCCTTCGGACCGAAGTTGGAGATGGTGTTGCCGACCAGGGTGGCGTCGGCCACGATGAGCGGTCCGAACGGATTGGTGACGATAGTGGCAAGGCCAATGCCGCCGGGCAGCACTTGCTGCGTGAGCGCCGCGGACATCGACGGATCATTTCCGGCGTTGCCGCTGTAAACCGCGGTGATCGCGCGCGCGCCTTGTGCGAGGCCATTGGTGATGCACGTTGCGGTACTCGTCGTGCCGCTGCCGGTGGCGGCCACGGCTGCGCAGCCGCCGATGTCGATGCCGCCGTCCCTGAATGTCACCGTGCCGGTGGGCGTGCTGCTGGTGCCGGAGACCCTGGCCGTGAAGATCACGCGGGAACCCACCGACGACGGATTGATATCGCTGGACAGCGTGGTCGTGGTGCCGGGACACGCCGCCGTGGTGAACGTCAGGTCGTTGCCCTTGGTGGTGCCAAGACTGTTCACGCCCACCGCCTGGAAGTGATACCGCGTGTTGCATGCAAGGCCGGCGATGAGCGTGGATACATGCTGGTTCGTGACGTTGCTTGCCAGTGGACTCTGCGTCGCCGCAACGGTGGCGCCGTAGCCGATTGACGTCCCGTAATTGAACGTGACCGCGGTGGTCGCGCCGTTGCTGCCGACCGTGCCGTTAAGCGTGGCACCGAAAACCCCGGGGCTGGTGGCTGCATCAGTGACCACGACCGGGCCGGGATTGACGCCGATGGTGAAATCGACCTTCGATATGGCGAAGAACACGTTGGTGCTGCACGCCACCTTGATGCGCGCCTGCCCCGTGTTGACGTTGGGCAACGTCACGACCTGCGAACCGCTGTTGGGCGTGAATGCCCGCAACATTGCAGGGAATGTGTTGCCGCCATCGGTGGACAAAAGGATGTCGACGTTGGCGCAGTTCACCGGCGCCGCGGTAGTGTTGGCCACATCCCAGGTGACGGTTTGGGCGCTGCCGCTCGCAAACGTCACGTTGGTGCCGGGCGCTGTCACCACGAAAGGTCCGGCCCCGGTGGACGCGTTGAAGGACAGCGTACCGTAGACCGCGCCGCCGCCGCCCACGCGGTTGTCGCGCACCGTCAAGCGGAAGTTGAGCGGGCGCGTAATGTTGGGCAACACCTCGCCCGTGGCCAGCGTGTTGGCAAGCAGATCGGACAGCCTGGGGAACGTGCGCGTGGGGCTGGTCGTGGCGTTCCACGAGCGGAAGAATGGCGCAATCGTGGGCCGGCCCGGCGCACCTTCGGCGCCCAGGTCGAATTCTTCCCAGTTGTAGGTCAGCGCATCGCCGTCGGCGTCGGTGGCCGAACCGGTGAGCGCAAACGGCGTGTTGGCCGGAATGGTGAAGCCGCCCGCGGGCATCGTGACCACCGGCAGGTTGTTACCGGTCGCCGTGATCGCCGCGCACGCATTGCCGGCGCCGATGGTGGTGTACGCGACGATCTCGTCGAAGCTGATCGAATGAAAGTACGGGTCGGTGTGGGGCTGCAGGTTGTCCGCGCCGCAGATGCCGGCGTAGCCCATGATCGTGGAGCCGCTGCCCGGCTCGAAGGCCGTCGCCGC
>JANMCS010000015.1:0-4869 GCA_031361405.1 Betaproteobacteria bacterium | reverse complement strand
GTGTGGAGATCAGTGTTCGCGACAACGGCATCGGCATCGACGAGGCCGACATGGGGCGCTTGTTCGAAATGTTCTATCAGGGCAAACCGCGCGGAGACGATGCGCAAGGCGGGCTCGGCCTCGGGCTGGCGTTGGTTCATCGGCTGGTGCAATTGCACGGGGGGACCATAAAGGTGCGCAGTCCAGGCATCGGGCAGGGAAGTGAATTTGTGGTGCGTCTGGCCACGATGGCAACGTCGCTGCCTGCTGCGGCGCCCGTGCCGACGGGACATGACACGCTCCCAGCTGGAAGCGCTCGACGCGTCCTTGTCGTCGACGACAACCGCGATGCCGCGGAAACACTGGCCATGATGTTGCGTCTGGAAGGCCACGACGTCGAAACCGCCTTTGATGGAGCGTCGGCCATCGCCGCTGCCGCAACTTCTAAACCGGATATCGTCCTGATGGACCTGGGAATGCCGAAAGTCGACGGATATGAGGCGGCGCGCGCCATCCGTCGTGATGCGCGGGGCCGGACCATTTTTCTGATCGCCCTGACTGGCTGGGGGGGCGAAGCAGACCGGCAGTTGTCACGGCAAGCGGGATTCGACAGACATCTGGTCAAACCGGTTGTTCCGGCCGAGCTGCTCGCGTTACTTTCGTCGGTGGCTGTCGACGCCGCGCACTGACCCGGGACGGTGCGCGTCCTGAAGTGGAGGGACCTCCCACGCCCCATGCCTACCAGGCTCTGCCAGCCTTATCCTACAAGCAATTCAGCACCACGTTTACTGTTGGCCGGGCAAAGCATGCTTACCATGACGCATGCACTCGCCAACGCCAACCCATTCGGTTTTATACGGTGTCTTTCCGTCCACGTCACGTCATGCTCGGCGCGTTGTTTCGTTGCGACATGTCGCATCATCGATCGCGACGCGCGTCGGCAAAGCGTTGTTGGTGTTCACCGTTACCATTGCTTGCGCAATGCTGGCGGGCGCGGGGTCAGGCTTGCTTGTCGTGGTGGCTTCGCTCTAGGTTCGGGGCAATCCCGGCTTCGTCCGCCCCGTCGAACCATCATCCTTACGACTGTGGGCTGCCCGTTGCGGCAAATCGGATCGTGTCCGAGCAACTGGCGCGTCAGATCGGCTGCAGGTCGGGTGCAGCTGGCTGCAGCACTTGTCAACTGCGCTTGAACCGATCCAGAAATTTGAAAAGTGCATTCCAGTGGGCCTCGGCACCCGCGGCATTGACGTCGGTGCGCAGCGTGGACGATCCATGCGTTGATCGGGACGGTGAATTGAGTAGCTGCTTGTCTGTACTCTTGATCGCCTTCAGGATGGCCGCTGACTCGCTGACTTCGTCGGTTCCGCTGGCCTGGTCGATGTAGACCGGGACCGCGATCGTGCGCGCAGCATCGCGAACGGCAGACTTTTTGGCGAGGTATTCCCCCGGTGAAAACGCAACGATTGCGCTCACCTCGTGTGGATGCTTCGCGGCCAGCAGGAAGACCAGTGCGGCCGAATAACTCGATCCCCAGACGACGACCGGTGCGCCGTTGGCATTGCCCTTCGCCCACGCGAGCGCGGCTTCGAGGTCGGGCAGCGCCTCCTCATACGTGGCGTCGCGTCCCAGCGCGGCTGCGGTCTGATTGGTGCCGCCGAACGCGCCGCCGCCGGAACGCTGGTCGATCGCCAGGACCGTGAAGCCCGCCTGCGCCAGCCGGGGTGCGATGGGTGTGTATTCCGCGCGGCTCGACTCGGCCTGATGGAACGCCACGATGAGCGGCGGCTTCGCGCCGGCGGCGCGCCAGATCGTGCCGAATACCTTCGCCCCATCGGCAGCGCTAAGCGTGACCATCTCGGCACCTGCGGCGGGCAAGGCGAAGAAGTACACCAGGGCGGCGAAGGCCGCGCCAATTAGGCGGGTCATGATTTCCATTTCGGAAGACTGTTTCGCGCAGTGGTCGGAGGAGAACCGGCAGGCCTTACGCGCTGTCGCCCACTTCTCATTGGGCTGGGCCGAGCACCGGCGCAGTTGCTTGCCGGCGATTCAATCACCCGCCTTGATGTTGTTGTCCTTGATCACCTTGGCCCAGCGCGTGATTTCCTTGCGTACCAGCGCGTCGAGCTGATCGGGTGGCGCGCCACGCACCTCCATGCCTTGAGCCGACAATTTTTCCGTCACCGCCGTCGACTTGACGGCCTTGGCGAGCTCCTCGTAGATGCGCTTGGCGAGCGCGGGCGACAGGTTGGCCGGACCGAACACGCCCCACCATGTATAAGCCTCGTACCCGGGCACGCCCTGACTTCCGATCGTCTGCACATTCGGCAGCTTGGGATCGGGCTTGGCGGAGGTCACCGCAATGGCGCGCACGCGGCCGGACGCGATGTGCGGGGCCACGAGAAACACCGAGCCGATGGCCAGCGGCACCTGGTTGCCGATCGCATCGTTCATCAGCGGGCCGCCACCGCGGTACGGAACATGGACGAATTCGACGCCCAGTTGATTGCCGAGCTGGGCCATGGCCAGATGCCCGAGGCTGCCGGCGCCAATCGTGCCGTACGAAACGCTTCCGGGCTTGGCCTTGGCCGCGGCCACGACGTCGCGGAATGATTGGTAGGGTTGGGCCACCGGCGTCACCAGCGCCATCGCGCCCGTGCCCACGAGCATCAACGGTGTCAGGTCACGCAGCGTGTCGAACGGCAGGCCCGGAATCAGCGAAGGGTTCACGGCATGCGTGTCGAAGACGACGGCAAGTGTGTAGCCGTCCGGATCGGCCTTGGCCAATGCCGCAGTGCCGATCGAGCCCGACGCGCCGCCCTTGTTCTCAACGATCACCGGCTGTCCCGTCTGCTCGGTCAGCTGCTGCGCGATGACGCGCGCCACCTGGTCGACGGATCCACCGGCCGGAAACACCGAAATCAGCTTGATCGGCTTGGTCGGCCAGGTTTGTGCACATGCATGCGATGCGAAGGCCAGGTTGAGCACGGCAACGAGCGCCACGAGCGCGATGCGGGATGTCGTCACGGTGTTCTCCTCGAAGCAGGAAGGCATGGGCACGCGTGGATGCTGCGCGCCTCACCGCCCTGTGGCTTGACGATAGCACGCGCGGGCCGCAGGGTTGGCCCCGGATCCTGTGTCCAACCCGTAGTATTCGACCCATGCCGGACCCAACCCCACGCGCGCTGGCCGCGCAAGCCCGCGCGACCAAGCGCTGGTATGTCTACATGTTGCTCTGTGATAACGGCGCGATCTATACCGGTATCGCCCGGAGCGTGGCGGCGCGCTACGCGCAGCACGTCGCCGGTACCGGCGCTCGCTACACCCGTGCGAATCCACCGCGCCAGTTGCTGGCCAGGTTTGCATGCGCGAATCAGGCACAGGCCAGCCGGATGGAAGCGGCCGTCAAGAAACTGGCGGCGGCCGACAAGCGGAAGCTGATCGGCAAGAGTGGCGCGGCGGCGCGAAAGGTTCTGCTTCTGCAATGACGCGCACGGACGCGCGACGAAATGGCGCCTGCCCCCTGCGTGGGGAAAAACCGGTCCGGGTGTATCCTGTTCAGTGACGCGGGCGAGTGGCGTAACCCTGCACCGCGATCCACCCACCAGGAGGAATCCGATGAAGCTCACCCCGCAGCAGCACGAGGCGTTTGACCGCGACGGCTACCTGTTTTTCCCGGGACTGTTCACCCCTGCGGAAACGGCAGCATTGAATGCCGCCGTCCCGGCGCTGTACCAGCGTCGCGCGGCCTACAACGTGCGTGAAAAAGGCTCGGACGCCGTACGCACCAATTTCGCCGCACATATGTACAGCGAGCCGTTTGCGCGGCTCGGGCGCCATCCGCGGATGATCGAGCCGGTGGCCGACCTGCTGGGCGAGGCGCTCTACATGCACCAGTTCAAGATCAACGGCAAGATGGCCTTCGAGGGCGACGTGTGGCAATGGCACCAGGATTACGGCACCTGGAAGAACGACGACCTGATGCCCACCGAGCGCGCGATGAACGTCGCGATCTTCCTGGACGACGTCAATCCGTTCAACGGCCCGTTGATGTTCATCCCGGGCAGCCACAAGAAGGGCGTGGTTGACGCCAGGCACGACGTGACGACCACCAGCTATCCGCTCTGGACGGTGGACCACGACCTGATCCGGAAACTGGTGGAGCGTGGTGGCGGCCCCGGACACTTCGATGCGGCCGGCCGCTATGTGCCCGGCGGTATCGTCTCGCCGACCGGACCGGCGGGGTCGATGATCCTGTTCCACTCGTGCCTCGTGCATGCGTCGGCCAGCAACCTGTCGCCGTGGAACCGGGTAAGCGTGTACTTGAGCCTGTGCGCGGTCAGCAATCATATCCGCCGTTTCAAGCGGCCCGAGTACATCGCGCATCGCGACTTCACGGCTATCCAGTGCCTGCCGGACGATTGCCTGTTGCGTGATTATCCGGTGGAGCTGCCGTGGAAAAATGGGGTCCCGGCCAGTGCGCTTGAGCTGGACGCGGATGCGGAAGCATTGCAGGGAACGGCCTGAGCCATGAGCCTATTTTCCAGACTGCAGCAACGCGCGGCGGACCGCAATCCGGTTCGCGTCGGCCTGATCGGCGCGGGCAAGTTCGGTTCGATGTACCTGGCGCAGATCCCGCGCACGCCCGGCGTGCATCTGGTCGGCATCGCCGATCTGTCGCCCGCGGGTGCGCGCGCGAATCTGGCGCGCGTGGGTTGGCAAGCCGAGCAGATGGGCGCGCGATCGCTCGATGATGCATGCAAATCGGGCACCACGCACATCGGTGACGATTGGCAGGCGCTGGTGCGGCATCCGCAGGTGGATGTCATCGTCGAATGCACGGGGCATCCCATCGCCGCGGTCGAGCATTGCCTGCTCGCGTTTGCGCAGGGC
>JANMCS010000195.1:0-5181 GCA_031361405.1 Betaproteobacteria bacterium | reverse complement strand
TCGCCGGGCGGCGCCAGCGCCTGCCGGCCGAGCTGCACCGTGCGGTCGGTGTTGGTGAACGTGCCGGTTTTCTCGGGAAAGGCCGAGGCCGGCAGGATCACGTCGGCAAGATACGCAGTCTCGGTGAGGAAGATGTCCTGCACCACCAGCATCTCGAGGTCGGCCAACGCGGCGCGCGCGTGCTGCACATCCGGATCGGACATCGCCGGATTCTCGCCCATGATGTACATGCCGCGGATTTCGCCGGCATGCACGGCGTCCATGATCTCGACCACCGTCAAGCCGGGCGTCGGATCGAGCGGCGTGCCCCACAGTGCCTCGATGCGCGCGCGCCACACCGGTTCGTCGATGCGGTGATAGTCGGGCAGCATCATCGGGATGAGGCCGCAGTCGGACGCACCCTGCACGTTGTTCTGGCCACGCAGCGGATGGAGGCCGGTGCCGGGTCGACCCACCTGGCCGGTCATCAACGCGAGCGCGATCAGGCAACGCGCGTTGTCGGTGCCGTGGATGTGCTGCGAGATACCCATGCCCCACAGGATGATCGAGGCCTTCGACGTCGCATACATCCGTGCGACCGCGCGAATGGTGTCGGCGGAAACGCCGCAGATCGGCGCCATCAGGTCCGGACTCATGCCCTCGACGTTGCGGCGCAGTTCGTCGTAGCCGGTGGTGCGGGCGGCGACGAAGTCCTCGTCGACCAGTTCCTCGTGCACGATCACATGCATCAGCGCGTTGAGCAGCGCCACATCGGTGTCGGCGCGGAACTGCATGAAATGCGTGGCGAGTCGCGCGAGATCGGAGCGGCGCGGGTCGGCAATGATCAGTTTGCTGCCATTCTTCACCGCATTCTTGATCCAGGTGGCGGCCACCGGATGATTCACCGTCGGATTCGCGCCGATCACGAAGATCACCTCGGCGTCGAGCACATCCATCACCGGGTTCGACACCGCACCCGAGCCGATACCTTCCAGCAACGCAGCCACGCTCGACGCGTGACACAGGCGCGTGCAGTGGTCTACGTTGTTCGAGCCAAAACCGGTGCGCACCAGTTTCTGGAACAGGTAAGCCTCTTCGTTGGAACCCTTGGCCGAGCCGAACCCGGCCAGCGCATGCTTGCCGCGGGTGTCGCGGATGCGGGCCAGCGTGCCACCGGCGAGCGCCAGCGCTTCGTCCCACGTGGCTTCGCGGAACACGGCCAGCGGGTCGCCCGGGTTCATCGTGAAGTCGGCCGCCTTCTTCATGCCGGGCTTGCGGATCAGCGGCTTGGTCAGGCGCTGCGCATGGTGCACGTAGTCGAAGCCGAAGCGGCCTTTCACGCACAGGCGTTCCTCGTTGGCGGGGCCCTTGCGGCCTTCCACGCGCACGATGTGGTTGTCCTTTACGTGATACGTGAGCTGGCAGCCCACGCCGCAATACGGGCAGACCGACGACACTTCCTTGTCGGCCTTGACCAGGTACGCGTTGTTCGCCGGCGCCAGTGCGCCGGTGGGACAGGCCTGCACGCACTCGCCGCAGGCGACGCACGAGCTCGCGCCCATCGGATCGCCCTGGTCGAACACGATGGCCGACGCCGCGCCACGGAACGCGTAGCCGATCACATCATTCACCTGCACTTCGCGACACGCGCGCACGCACCGCGTGCACTGGATGCACGCGTCGAGATTGACCGTCATTGCCGGATGCGAAAAGTCCGCCGCCGGTTGCACGCGCGGCGGGAAGCGGGGGATGCCGATGCCGAGCTTGCGTTGCCACAACGCCAGTTCGGAGTCGGGCTTGTAGACGGTGGCGGCAACGTCTGACGCCAGCAACTCGACGATCATCTTCTGCGCATGCACGGCGCGCGCGCTGTCGCTCGTCACTTCCATGCCGGGCGTCGGATAGCGGCAGCAGGACGGCGCCAGCGTGCGCTCGCCCTTGATCTCGACCATGCACGAACGACAGTTGCCGTCCGGGCGCATGCCCTCGGTGTAGCAGAGCCGCGGAATCTCCACGCCGTAGCGGTCGGCCGCTTGCAGCAGCGATTCACCGGCGTTGCCCACTACCGGCTGGCCATTCAGCAGGAACTCGACGGTGTTCGCGTCACGGGCGTTCATCGGCGCTCTCCAAACGGTGGGGTCACGCGTGCGCGCATGACCACTTCAGGCAATTTCGGACGGAAAATATTTCACTACGCAGCGCAGCGGATTGGGCGCGGCCTGTCCCAGTCCGCAGATCGACGCATCGACCATCGCCTGCGACAGGTCCTCGAGCAGCGCGGTATCCCACTGCGCGCCGGACATGAGGCCCACGGCCTTCTCGGTGCCGACGCGGCAGGGCGTGCACTGGCCGCACGACTCATCCGCGAAAAACCGCATCATGTTGAGCGCGGCATCGCGGGCCTTGTCGTGCTGCGACAGCACGATCACGGCGGCAGAGCCGATAAAGCAACCATGCGGCTGCAGCGTGTCGAAATCGAGCGGCACGTTGGCCAGCGACGCGGGCAGGATGCCGCCCGAGGCGCCGCCGGGCAGGTAGCCGTACAGCGTGTGCCCGGGGGCCATGCCGCCGCAAAATTCGTCGATCAGTTCGCGCAGCGTGATCCCGGCGGGGGCGAGATGCACGCCGGGGATCCGCACGCGGCCGGACACCGAAAACGAGCGCAGGCCATGCCGCCCATTGCGGCCGTGGCCGGCAAACCACTCCGCGCCGTTCTCGAGAATGTCGCGGACGAAATAGAGCGTTTCCATGTTGTGCTCGAGGGTGGGCCGCCCGAAGAGCCCCACCTGCGCCACGTAGGGCGGACGCAGGCGTGGCATGCCGCGCTTGCCCTCGATCGATTCGATCATGGCCGACTCTTCGCCGCAGATGTAGGCCCCGGCGCCGCGCCGCAATTCGATGGCGGGCAACGGCACGGGCGGATCAGCCAGCAACGCCGCCAGCTCCGCGGTGAGCAATTCGCGGCACGCTGCATATTCGTCGCGCAGGTAGATGTATATCGCGTCGATGCCCGTCGCCCACGCGGCGATCAGCATGCCTTCGAGAAAGCGATGCGGATCGCGCTCGAGATAGTGTCGATCCTTGAACGTGCCAGGCTCGCCTTCGTCGATGTTGATCGCCATCAGGCGTGGCGCGGGCTCGGCGCGAACGATGCGCCACTTGCGCCCGGTGGGAAAGCCTGCGCCACCAAGGCCGCGCAACCCGGAATGCTCCATCGTTGCCATCACGGCGTCGAGGTTGCGCGTGCCGTCGACGCATTGCCGCAGCGTCGCGTAACCGCCGCGGGCGCGATACTCGGCGAGCCGCATTGCCGCCGGCGCTTCTGCCTGCACGCGGCCGTCGGCGAGCGCTGCGACCACCCGTTCCGGCGTGGCCTCGTCGATCGTGCGGGTGCCGACGACGGCGGCGGGCGCATGGTCGCAGCGGCCGATGCACGGCGCCGGGATCACCCGCACGCCGGGGCCGGCCGACTGCTGCAGCTGCGCCAGCAATTCGTGCCCGCCGGCCATCGCGCACGACAGCGTATCGCACACGCGCACCGTGACTGGCGGCGGTGCCGGCTCGTCATCGCGCAGCACATCGAAGTGGTGATAGAACGTCGCGACCTCGTACACCTCGGTCGTGGCGAGCTTCATCTCCGCGGCCAGTGCCGTGAGGTGTGCGGCGGTGATGCAGCGGTACCGATCCTGGATCCGGTGCAGGAACTCGATCAGCAGGTCACGCCGCCGCGGACTGTCACCCAGCAGCGCAACAATCTCCGCCAGCGCCTGCGGGTCCACCGCGCGGCCCTTGGGCTGGCCGCGTCCGCCACGCTTGCGCGCCAGGCCCGCGATGTCGATCACCTGAGCCTGCGTCTCTGTCATTTCAGGCCTCGTGGCCATCAGGTCAGGAAGTCGCAATACTTCTCGACGTAGGCGGCGAGGTCGAGCGTGTGCTGACGGGTCAGCCGCTCGGCCAGGTCGGTGTCGCGCTTCTCCAGCGCGTCGATGATCTTCATGTGGTCGACGATGGAGCGGGTGGCCCTGTCGTCCTTGGATATCGTCATCTTGCGGATCGCGCGCACGTGGATGAGCAGGTTCTGCACGGTCTCGGTCATCAGCTTCGATCCGCCCAGCTTGAAGATGGCCTGGTGGAACGCGAGGTTGGTCTCGGAATATTCCTCGAGATTGGCGGTGGGCGTCGAGTCGGCAAACGTGTCGAACATGTGGCGCAGCGACGAGAGTTCGGCATCGGAGGCGCGCTGTGTGGCCAGCCGCGCGGACATGCTTTCCAGCGCCGCCCACATCTCTATCATGTCGATGATGTCGCGTTTGGTCTTGCGCACGATGAAGATCCCGCGTCGCGGCAGCGTACGCAGGAAGCCTTCCTGCTCCAGCAACGTCATCGCTTCGCGGATCGGCGTGCGGCTGACGCCCAGTGCTGCCGAGAGCTCCCGCTCGTCGAGGCGGATTTCCTCGTGCTGGTCGTAGACGTCGGCGTTGGCGATGGCCTGCTTCAACACCGCGTAGGCCTGCTCGCGAAAGCTCATGTTGGTATTGAGCGGGCGCACCGAAAACGATGGCGCGGCAGCGAGCGTGATCGTCGAATCGACGACGGTTTCCGGTGTCTGGTCCATGGCGGTCCTCCTTGCCAATTCTTCATGCCAGGTCCCTCGGTCGGCAGCCGCTGCGGCAGCCCGGTATTGCACGCGCTCCCCGCGCGGTGTCCTGCGTGCCGTTGCGGGGTCGAGAGTCTTGTTTGACTGTTGACGGTTCTAAATATATCAGATACGGTATATCAATCGTGTGCATTACAAAAGATCGCGGGCCAGTCCACGCGACAGCACCCGCCGCCGGCAGTCATGCCGGCACATTCTGGAGGATGCAGCATGAACAATCGGCTTTCGTCCTGCGCTTGGCGCAGACGCATCGGTGTCCCGCGTGGTCGCGGGCCCGGCGCCGGGGTTGCCTGCCCGCATCACCTCCCTGTGTCCTGTCCCGCCGGACGTGGCAATCGCGCGTCCGGTGCGGCGCGGGCATTCAACCCTAGGAGAGAACAACATGCGTAATCGGATCGTGCAGGGCATTCTCGGCACCGCCGCGCTGACGGGATGGATGGCGGCCGCGCCGGCCTTTGCCGCGTGGGAGCCCACCAAATCGGTCGAGTTCGTGGTGCCCGCGGGCACCGGCGGCGGTGCCGACCAGATGGCGCGCTTCATCCAGG
>JANMCS010000160.1:0-4518 GCA_031361405.1 Betaproteobacteria bacterium | reverse complement strand
GATCCCGAGCCGGCATTCAGCCACTTCAATCGCGGCCTCGTGGCCATGCAGGACGGCAACGCGCGGTCGGCCAAGGAGGCCTTTGCGAAGGAAGTCGCGCGCGCACCGGAGTACCACGAATTTCATTTCTGGCTGGCGCTGGCGTACTTCAACCTCGGCGAGATCGAGCCGGCGCGGCAGCACCTCAAGCTGGCGATGAAGAGCAGCACCACGCAGCGCGACTACGCTCTATACGCCGCCAAGCTCGAGCGGCTCAACAGCACGCAGTAGTGCGCGCGGTCCGGGGCCATCACGTGGCCGGCGCGTCCGGCCTTGCCGGCGGCTTCATCAACGGCAGCAGGAACAGCACGACCAGCCCGAACGCGGCGTCGAGGCCGAGTGTCACCGGATAGCCCCACCGGACGATCGACAATCCCTGCCACCACGACGTGTAGCTGATCGCGAGGTTGGCCAGCGCCATGTAGGCGGTGAACTGCGTGGCCGCCACGGCGCGCGTGGTGACGTCCATGAAGAGCGCCGAGCGCACGCCATAGTAGAGACCCTGGCATACGTTGAACGCGATCGTGGCACCCCAGAACGTAACGATGAGCGCGGACGACGCCTGCGGCCGATCGGGCAACAGCACGTCGACGGGCATGATCCACTGCGCCTGCTGCATCGTCCACGCCAGCCACAGTGTGGGCAGCACCGTCAGGAACACGAACAGCGCCAGCATCCGCCGCCGCCCAAAGCGATCGGACAGCCAGCCGCCGCCCACGCACGCGATGGCAAACGCGATCGTCGACAGCAGGTTGAGTTGCGCGATGGCGTTGTCGTCCATGCCCAGCTCGACTGCAAGATTGGATTGCAGCGCAAGGCTCAGCGCATACGCGCCGAACGGCAGCAGCGATACGAACAGGCCGACGAACGCGGCGCGCGATCCGATGAAGGCGCGCCACGCGTCGCGGGCAAACAGCGCGAGGTCGCGCCCGACCGCTGCCAGCGCGCCGCGCGTGGCGGGTCCCCGCAGCGGCCCCGGCTGTTCCCGCAGCGGCAGCACGACGAAGAGCGTGACCGCGAGAATCGACCCGACCACGAACAGGTAGATGGTCTGGAAGGGCACCACCGCGATCAGGAACAGCACGCCCGCGCCGCCGATGGCCTGTCCGATCGACGCACCGGCAAACATGAAACCGTTGGCCAGTCCGCGCTCGTCCTCCGGCAGCACGCTGACCGCCAGCGCGTCGATCGCCACGTCCTGCGTGGCTGCGAACGTGTTGTGTACCAGGATGACCGCGGTGAGCAGGCCGAGGTCGGTGGCGATGTTGAGCGGCATCGCCACCAGCAGCGTGCCCATCATGCCGACCTGCATCAGCAGGATCCACAGGCGGCGCCGGCCGAAGCGGTCGGACGAAAACGTGTCGACGAAAGGACCGGCCATCCATTTGAACGCCCACGGCAGGTAGAGCGACGCGACGAAGGCGCCGATCGCCGCCGGACCCAGTCCCTGCCGGCGCATCTGCGTGGCGATGGCGACGGCGGTGAAGCCGAGCGGAATGCCCTCGGTGACGTAGAGCAGGAAAAATGCGCAGAGCCGACCATGTTTGGTGGCGAGCAGGTCGGGCAGGGGCAGGCGCATCGGGCAACGCTAGCACATTGCCGCCACAAAATCCGTGGCGGAATTGCTGACCCCTCCGCGCAGGGGAACCGGCATCAATTGCGGCTACACTTGTCCCGTGCCGGTGGTGGTCCCGGCCGCAACGCATTGTCTGCATGAACAAGGAACCGGAGCATGGACGTACGTGAAGTCGCCGGCATTGCCGATTGGCATGCTCACATCTATTTCGACGCTGCTTCGCGCGACGCCGCCTGGGCGTTCCGTGACATCGTCGCCGCGCAATTTGCCGGCCGCATGGAGCTTGGCCGCTTTCACGAGCGGCCCGTGGGGCCGCATCCGATGTGGAGCTACCAGATCGCGTTCGGCCCGGCGGAATTCGCGCAGATCGTGCCGTGGCTGGCGCTCAATCATGGCGCGCTCGACGTGTTCGTGCATCCGAATTCCGGTGACGAGTTGCGCGACCACCGCGACTGCGCCATCTGGCTCGGGCACGACCACGTGCTGGACCTCCGCGCGGTCGGCGGAGCTTAGTTCCCTCAGGTCAGCAACGCCACCGCGCCGGAAAACGTCAGGAACGCCAGCGCGGTGGACACGAGGATGATCCGCGCGATGCGGCCATTGTCGGCGTTGAAGCGCTCCGCCAGCATCGCCACGTTGCTGGCCGATGGCAACGCCGCCACCAGCACGATCACCGTCAACGCAAAGCGGTCGAGCGGCACGCCAAGGTCGATGGCGGCCACGCCGATCGCCAATACCAGCAACGGGTGCACGACCAGCTTGATCAGCGCGACCGGTACGTAATCGTGGAGCGGCGTCGGCCCGCGGCTCTGCATCTGCGAGCGTGCCAGCACGGCGCCGATTGTGAACAGTGCGACGGGCGACGCCGCATCGGCCAGCAATCCGATCGTCTGGCCTACCGGCGTCCACGGCACCAGCCCGGTGGCCGAGGCCAGCGCACCGAGCACGATGGCCCATGGCATCGGGTTGCCAACGACGCCTTTCATTGCATTGCGCGCAGCGACGCTGGCGCCGTGCGTATCCGCGCCCGCGAGCCGTGACAATGCGACGCACAGCGAGCTCGTGAAGAGCAGGTCCACCAGGATCGTGGCGATCGCGGGTCCTGCGGCTGCCGGTCCCAGCAGCGCCACCAGCAACGGCACGCCCATGTAGCCGGTATTGGGAAAGGAGGCCACGAGCGCACCGAACGCCGCATCATTCCAGCCGATGCGGCCGTGGCGGGTTACCGCGATCGTGAATGCGACCATGACGATGGCGCACACCCAGTAGACGCCGGCCACGCCCGGGTTCAGCAATTGGCCGACGGGCGTCGACGCGCCGAAGCGGAACAGGAGGCACGGCAGCGCAAAGTACAGCACGAACGTATTGAGCCCCGGAATGGCGGGCAACGGCAGGAAACCGCGGCGCGTGGCCAGGTAGCCGCACAGGACCAGCGCGAAGAACGGAAACGTGACGAACAGGATGGCGAGCAACGCGACCTCGACGGCTTACATCGGCACGATGTGGTGCCCGATGCAGGGCGTGTCGCGCGGCAGCACGATGACAATGGGTTCGATCGTAACGATGGTCGAAGGCGTGCGCACGGTGGGACCGAGTATAGCGATGGCAGGGCGATGGCCGATACGTCGATGCGCTGATGGCGGCCAGAGGCGAGGTTTCTGCCCCTCTCGGCCCACCGCTTACCGTGCACCGCGGCTGCACCGCATGCCTGCGAGGCTGAGGCCTCGCCTACGGAGTCACCGGGGTGCCCGCGCGGCTGGTTCAGTAGTACGGTAGCGCGCGTTTGGGGCACAGGCTCCGCCACCCGCGCGCCACGTCGCGCATGAAGGCGCGACCGTCGTTGCCTTGCCGGGCCATCTGTTGCAGCCACGCCTGCCACCAGCGGCGTGGTGCCTGCGGCAGGCACAGGCGGGCGTCGTCATGCGCCTGGACGATCGTGCGGCCATTTTTTTCCACGGTCCAGGCATCCCCCGCGTGCAGGATGATGTCGTCGTAGCTGTGTTCCTGCGTGATCCACACGGTGCCGTGGATCACGCGAATGAGCGTGCCGCGAGCGTCGTCGAGGGCTAGATGCGAGGCGGTGGCAAGTTCGATGCTGGAATGGACGATGCGGCTGGCCATGGTCTGGCTCCTTGTGTATTTGCATGCGCCTGACGCATACTGGTGGCCACGCCGGTGGTGGGCCGTTGACGCGACTGCAGGCGTCGGGCGTGGTGCAATAATCCACCTCTCCGGCACGGTTCTTCAAACGGTGAATCCGCATGCGTGGCATGCGTACAGATCATGCTAAAAACCCTGCGTCACCTTCCGTCCCTGGATTTTCTGCGTGGCTTCGAGGCCGCGGGGCGTCGCCTTTCCTTCACGCTGGCCGCGGAGGAACTGTTCGTCACGCAGTCGGCGCTGTCGCGGCAGATCAAGGCCATTGAAGACGCGCTGGGCGTGGCGCTGTTCGAGCGCGGGCACCGCGCGCTCACGCTCACCGCGGCGGGCCGGATCTTCCACGGTGAAGTCACGGCGGAATTGCGCAATCTCGCCACCGCCGTGGAGGCGTTGCGCGCGCGCAACCGGCCGGCCGCGCTCAAGGTGTCCACCACGGTGTCGTTTGCATCGCTATGGCTGATTCCGCGGCTGTCCACGTTCCGCGCGCGATACCCCCACCTCGAGGTTTACGTCGCAGCCGACGATCGGGTCGTGGACCTGGCGCGGGGCGAGGTCGACGTGGCCGTTCGCTACCTTGCGGATGGCCGCGCCCAGGATGGCGCCGTGCGGCTGTTCGGCGAGCGGTTGATGCCGGTGGCCAGTCCGCGGCTCCTGCGCCGCAGCGCGCCGCTCGCGCGCCCGGCCGACCTTGCGCACCACGTGCTGCTGCACCTCGACGATGCCACGGGCATCATGCCCTGGCT
>JANMCS010000149.1:0-3044 GCA_031361405.1 Betaproteobacteria bacterium | reverse complement strand
CGCGGGCTGCCCGGCCCGGGAGGCCGCAAGATCTTCGTAGGCGCCTCACCGCACCTGTTGGCGCCTGTCGGCGTGGCTTCAGCCTCGCGAGGCGCTGCGCGAGGCTGAAGCCTCGCCTACGAAAACGGCATGTGGCGCCCGTCCGATTCAGCGATACCGTACCGCCAGAACGTCGTAGCTGCGCACGCCACCCGGCGCCTGCACATCGGCCGTGTCGCCCTCCGACTTGCCGATCAACGCGCGGGCGATCGGCGAGCTGACGGAAATCTTGCCTTGCTTGATGTCGGCCTCGTCGTCGCCGACGATCTGATATGTGACTGCGTCCCCCGTCTGCGCATCTTCGAGATCGACGGTGGCGCCGAACACCACGCGGCCCTCGCCGTCGACGGCAGAAGGATCGATCACCTGGGCATTGGCAAGCTTGGCTTCCACTTCGGCGATCCGGCCTTCGATGAAACCCTGCCGCTCCTTGGCCGCATCGTAGTCGGCGTTTTCCGACAGGTCGCCGTGCGCGCGCGCTTCGGCAATCGCCGCGATCACCTTTGGGCGCTCGCTGGTCTTCAGGCGATGCAACTCGGTCTTGAGGCGTTCGGCGCCTGTCACCGTCATGGGGAATTTGCTCATCGCGTATCCGGATCGTGAAATTACACCAACCGCTTGTGCAGCGACTGGATGGAGTAAGGGGTCAGGACACGCATCGCCTGCATGCCGATGGCGGCCGCGCGCGCGCCGGCAATGGTCGTGTACGTGGGCACCTGGTCCACCAGCGCTGCGCGCCGGATCTGGTAGCTGTCCTGGATAGCCGCACGTTTTTCTTCCACCGTGTTCACCACCAGCGCGATCTCGTCATTCTTCAGCATGTCGACGATGTGCGGGCGACCTTCGGCCACCTTGTTGACGGTGGCCGCCTTGACGCCGGCGGCGTTGAGCGCCGCGGCCGTGCCGCGTGTGGCCACGATGTCGAAGCCCAGGCCAACCAGCGTGCGCGCCAGTTCCACGGCGCGCGGTTTGTCGCTGTTGCGCACACTGATGAACGCGCGACCGGACGTGGGCAGTTTCACGCCCGCCGCCAGCTGGCTCTTGACGAACGCTTCGCCGAAGGTCTCGCCCACGCCCATCACTTCGCCGGTGGACTTCATCTCGGGGCCGAGGATCGTGTCCACGCCGGGGAACTTGATGAACGGGAACACCGCTTCCTTGACCGAAAAATACGGCGGCACGATCTCGCCGGCCACGCCCTGCGCGGACAGCGTTTGCCCGACCATGCAGCGCGCCGCGATCTTGGCCAGTGGCCGCCCGGTGGCTTTCGATACGTAAGGCACCGTGCGCGAGGCGCGCGGATTGACTTCGAGCACATAGACGGTGCCGCGGCCCGCGTCGTCGAACTGGATGGCGAACTGGACGTTCATCAGCCCGACGACATTGAGGCCCCTGGCCATCGCGATCGTCTGCTCGCGCAACGTCTGCTGCAGTTCCGCCGACAGCGATTGCGGCGGGAGCGAGCACGCCGAGTCGCCGGAGTGCACGCCAGCCTGTTCGATATGTTCCATGATGCCGCCGATCACCACCTCGACGCCGTCGCAGATCGCGTCGACGTCGACTTCGATCGCATCGTTCAAAAAGCGGTCGAGCAGCACCGGTGAATCATTGCTGACCTTGACCGCCTCGCGCATGTAGCGCTCGAGCTCGCGCTGCTCGTGCACGATCTCCATGGCGCGGCCGCCCAGCACATAGGACGGCCGCACCACCAGCGGATAGCCGATCTCGGTGGCGGCGGCCAGCGCCTCGGCCTCGGTGCGGGCCGTCTTGTTGGGCGGCTGCTTCAGCTGCAGGCGATGCAGCATCTGCTGGAAGCGCTCGCGGTCCTCGGCCATGTCGATCATGTCAGGCGACGTGCCGATGATCGGCACCCCGTTGGCTTCGAGGTCGCGGGCGAGTTTCAACGGCGTCTGCCCGCCATACTGCACGATCACGCCCCACGGCTTCTCGACGTGCACGATCTCCAGCACATCCTCGAGCGTGAGCGGCTCGAAGTAGAGGCGATCGGACGTGTCGTAATCGGTGGACACCGTCTCGGGATTGCAGTTGACCATGATGGTTTCGAAACCATCGTCGCGCAGCGCCATGGCCGCATGCACGCAGCAATAGTCGAACTCGATGCCCTGCCCGATGCGGTTGGGTCCGCCGCCCAGCACCATCACCTTCTTGCGATCGGTGGGCGCGGCCTCGCACTCGTCCTCGTACGTCGAATACATGTACGCCGTCTTGGTCGAGAACTCGGCCGCGCACGTGTCGACACGTTTGTAGACCGGGCGCACGCCCATCGCGTGACGCGCATTGCGGACCTGCGTCTCCGTGGCATGCATCAGGTGCGCCATACGGCGATCCGATAAGCCCTTGCGCTTCAATTCGCGCATGTCGTCGCGCGAAATCGACTCCAACGTGCGCTTGTCGAGCATCAATTCGAGGTCGACGATTTCCTTGATCTGAGTGAGGAACCACAAGTCGATGTTGGTGTGCGCATGCACCTCTTCCAGCGACATGCCGATGCCGAAGGCGTCCGCCACGTACCAGAGCCGCTCGGCCCGCGGATACGCGAGCTCGTCGCCGATCGTGTCGGGGTCGACGGTCTTGAGGTTGAATCCGTCCACGCCGGTTTCGAGGCCGCGCAGCGCCTTCTGCAGCGACTCCTGGAACGTGCGGCCGATGGCCATCACCTCGCCCACCGACTTCATCTGCGTGGTGAGGCGATCGTCGGCCTGCTTGAATTTCTCGAATGCGAAGCGCGGCACCTTGGTGACAACATAGTCGATCGACGGCTCGAACGACGCCGGGGTCTGGCCGCCGGTGATGTCATTGCGCAGTTCGTCGAGCGTGTAGCCCACCGCCAGCTTGGCCGCCACCTTGGCGATGGGGAAGCCCGTGGCCTTCGACGCCAGCGCCGAGCTGCGCGACACCCGCGGATTCATCTCGATCACCAGCATGCGCCCATCCGCCGGGTTCACCGCGAACTGCACGTTCGAGCCGCCCGTATCGACGCCAAC
>JANMCS010000012.1:0-4318 GCA_031361405.1 Betaproteobacteria bacterium | reverse complement strand
GATGGATGTGCCCAGCCAGATCTGCATCACGCGCGACAACACGCAGCTGCAGGTCGACGGCATCCTGTATTTCCAGGTCACCGATCCCAAGCTCGCGTCCTACGGCTCGTCGAATTACCTGCTGGCGATCACGCAGCTGGCGCAGACGACGTTGCGCAGCATCATCGGCCGCATGGAACTCGACAAGACCTTCGAGGAGCGCGACCAGATCAACACGCAGGTGGTCGCAGCCCTCGACTCGGCGGCGCGCAGCTGGGGCGTGAAGGTGCTGCGCTACGAGATCAAGGACCTGACGCCGCCGGCGGAGATCCTGCGCTCGATGCAGGCACAGATCACGGCCGAGCGCGAAAAGCGCGCGGTGATCGCCACGTCGGAAGGGCGGCGGCAGGAGCAGATCAATGTCGCGCTGGGTGCGCGCGAAGCGGCGATCGCCAAGTCGGAAGGCGAGAAGCAGGCCGACATCAACAACGCGCAGGGCGAGGCACAGGCAACGCTCCTCAATGCCGAGGCCAACGCGTCGGCCATCCGCCAGATTGCTGCTGCGATCGAGGCGCCCGGCGGCCTGCAGGCCGTCAACCTCAAGGTGGCCGAGCACTACATCAACAGTTTCGGGCTGCTGGCGCGCACCAACAACACGTTGATCGTGCCGGCGAACGTCTCCGACATGGCCGGCCTGATCGCGACGGCGATGACGGTCATCAAGGCGCAGGAAAAGCCAAAATCCTAGCGCCGGAACAACGGCACGCGGCGCGTCCACGGAGAGCGGCATGGACTTGAAGGGCAGCACATTCATCGTGACCGGTGGCGCGTCGGGACTGGGCGCTGCCACGGCGCGGATGCTGGTGCAGGGAGGCGGCAACGTCGTACTCGCCGATCTCAAGGATGTCGAGGGCCGCACGCTCGCCGCCGACCTCGGCACTTCCGCGCGCTATGTGCATACCGATGTGGCGGCCGATGCCGACGCGGTGGCCGTGGTGGCGGCGGCGCTGGCACAGTTCGGCGGCTTGTCGGGGCTGGTCAATTGCGCCGGCATCGTCCACGGCGAGAAGGTCGTGGGCAAGGACGGGCCGCATGGGCTGGGCGGGTTCACGCGCTCCATCACGATCAATCTCATCGGCACGTTCAACATGATCCGCGTGGCCGCGCACGCGATGAGCACGCGCACGCCCAATGCGGGTGGCGAACGGGGCGTGATCGTCAATACCGCATCAGTGGCGGCCTTCGACGGTCAGATCGGACAGGCGGCCTACGCGGCGTCGAAGGGCGGCATCGTGGCAATGACGTTGCCCGTCGCACGCGAGCTGGCGCGCTTCGGCATTCGCGTGATGACGATCGCGCCGGGTATCTTTCGCACGCCGATGATGGCAAGCCTGCCCGATGACGTGCAGCAAGCGCTGGGCAAGATGGTGCCGTTTCCGTCGCGGCTGGGCGAAGCCCCCGAGTTCGCGTCGCTGGTGGCGGAGATCATCCGCAACCCGATGCTGAACGGCGAGGTGATCCGGCTGGATGGCGCCATCAGGATGGCGCCGAGGTAAGGCTGGCCCCACCGCCTGCCGCCACGCCGGTGAGCCGCTAAGTGGATGCCGCTGGCGACGCCTGGAATTTCCGTGCCTGAGCCTTTCCGCATGAATCGCCGTACCTTCGTCCTTGCCGGCTCCGGTTCGCTGCTCCTGTCACGTTCCGCCATCGCACGCGGTGCGGGCATGCCGACCACGTCGCTGCGCGAGCCGGAGCCCCTCGCCCAGGTGCGCGGCGATCACGCGGGCGGATTGCTGGGCGTTGCGCGCAGCGGCACACTCTGGCGATTGGAGGACGGCGCCTCCGCGTGGACGCGCCTCGCCGGGCAGATCGACCCCGCCACGCCCGTGGCCAGCGGCCATGGGCGCATCGCTGCGCGGCACGCGCAGGGCGGGCTCTGGGTATGTGAATCCAACCGTGCCACCGTGACCGATGCGATCGCATTGGTGCCGGCTGCGGGGCTCTGCATCCTTGCGGCCGGCATCATCGGCGTGGTGCCCGGCGCTGCCGGCGCCTTTGCGGCCCGGTTCGAGCCCGCCCGCCCAGGCCGCTGGGTCGAAAGCAGCCGATGTCCCGACGCGGTGTTGCCCGACGCGCGTCCGCTGCAGGTCGACCTTGTCGCCGGGGGCGCGTCCGACAACGGGCACATGGTCGTCCTTGCGGGACCGGATGACCGCCGCTATCGCCATGGCGTTCTTGGCGATGCGGTGGAAGGCACGCGTGTGCTGTACCTGGAGCGGCACAGCCTCCAGGTATTGCGCCAACTCATGCTGCCGGAGCCGTACGTCTTCGAAGAAGTGGCGCCCCGCGCGGTGCAATGGAATGGCAACAACGCGCTGCTCACCACCCGCTCCGGTCCTCTGGGATCGCAATTGGCCCTGATCGTTGCCGGAGCAGCCCGCGCGGACATGCTCGACATCGCGGCATTGAGCGCGCCGCTCGGCACGGCGCATCGTTGGATGTCGGCCACGACGGACGGCGTGCACATGCTGGCGGTGCATACGCCGCATATCGGTGGCCACTTGCACGAGTACCACGTCGACGGAGCGCGCCTGGTGGCGCACAGCCGTGGCCGCGACGTGAGCAACCACCGTATCGGGACGCGGGAAACGGATCTTGCCGTCTGGATCGACAACCGGCTGGTGCTCCCGAGCCAGAACTTCCGGACGCTGCGCTGTTTCGGCGTTGACAACGCGTGGCGTGACTGCGGATCCATCGCGCTGCCGGGCGTGCTCGTTGCCACGCTCGCGCTGACGCTTGGTCAACGCCGCGGCATTGCCGTATTACTCGAGGATGGTCAGGTGCACTTGGCGGACATCGACGCGTTCAGGTGAGCGTGTTCACCCGGCGGTCAATCCCGGCGAATCAACGCCAGTGCGTAGATCGCCACCGCAATGAAAAATACGAAGGTCCAGCCGGCAATGGACAGGTCGAGGAAGATCCATGCCTTCTCGGCGCATTCGCCGCTGCCGGCGAATACCTTGGTGATCACATCGAGGAACGGCATCGTGTCCATCATGTACGAGATGCCCATGCCGCACGCCGGCACCTGGTCCTTGGGCAGCGACTGCAGCCACACCTGGCGCGACGCGAACGCCACGCCGACGGCGGCGCAAAGCAGGATCAATCCGGCGTAGATCGCTGCGCCGAAGCGTTGCGGATTGTGGATCAGCGCGACCAGGAACACGACGCCGATCGCGCTGACCATGCCGCGCTGGAACATGCACAGCGGGCAGGGTTCGAGTCCGGTGCCGTACTGCAGCCACAACGCCCAACCCATCAGCGCCGCGCACAGCAGGAAGCCCAGCAGGTAGCCCAGACGGCGGCGCGGCAGCAGGATCAACACCAGCGAAGTGACGCCGATGGCCATCACCGCCACGCGATACAGCGATGCGGTCAACGACGGTTCGCTGCCCCACATGCGCAACAGCACTTCCTGGCTCAGCAGCGCCAGCGTGAGGACCAGTCCGGCCCAGGGCCATGGCAATGTCTTGTCGCGCATCAGGCAATCGCTTTCACAAGGGCCTGGTCGATGTCCCACAGGATATCGTCCAGCGCTTCAAGTCCGACCGACAGCCGGATCATTTCAGGAAGCACGCCGGCGGCGCGCTGCTCGTCTTCGGTGAGCTGCCGATGCGTGGTCGACGCCGGGTGAATGACCAGCGACTTGGCATCGCCGACGTTGGCGAGGTGCGACAGGAACTGGACCGCTTCGATGAAACGAACACCTGCCGGCGCGCCGCCCTTGATGCCGAACGTGAGGATGCCGCCCGCTCCTTCCGGCAGGTAGCGTGCGGCCAGCGCGTGATAAGGATCGCCGGCAAGCCCGGGATAGTGCACCCACGCGACGGCAGGATGCGCCTGCAGATGTTGCGCAACTGCGAGCGCGGAACTGCAATGCCGCGGCATCCGCAGGTGCAGTGTCTCGATGCCCTGCATCAGCAGGAACGCGGAGTGCGGCGCAAGGGTGGGACCCAGCGTGCGCATGGTCTCCATCCGCGCCTTCATCGTGAAGCCGAAATCGCCGAAGGTTTCGAAGAAACGCACGCCGTGATAGCCACGGGAGGGCTCGGTCATCTGCGGAAAGTTGCCGTTGTCCCACGGAAAATGGCCGGACTCGACCACGACGCCGCCCATGGTCGTGCCGTGGCCGCCCAGATATTTGGTGACCGAATGCACGACGATGTCCGCCCCGTGCTCGAACGGACGGCACAGGTACGGCGAGGCCAGCGTGTTGTCCACGACCAGCGGCACGCCCGCGGCGCGGGCCACCGCGCCAATCGCGGCAAGATCGGTGACG
>JANMCS010000103.1:0-7189 GCA_031361405.1 Betaproteobacteria bacterium | reverse complement strand
TTGCCGCTGGGCGACAGGCCTGGTCCGCGGCGACATGCAGACGGCGGTCGATGCCAGCCGCGAAGGCATCGGTCGCTATGACCGCGCGAAGCATGCGTGGATGGGATCCGTGTTCGGCGGTCACGACCTTGGCGTATGCGCCTACGCCCAACATGCGACCGCCCTCGCCTTGCTCGGCCGCTGCGCGGAGTCGGCGCAGTTCCGGCAACACGCGATCGACCTGGCCGAAACGCTGGGCCAGGCAAACAGTCGCGCCCACGCGCTGCTTTGGGTGACCAACGCGGCGCAAATAGCCTCTGAATACACGGAACTGATTCACCACTGCGACGTAAGCATCGCACTGGCCGACAAGTACGGTCTTCCACAGGCGCACTCGCACGCGAGCTTTCTGCGCGCTTCGGCATTGGCCTTCCGCGGCGATCTCGAGGTCGGCGTGGCCGCCATGGAAGCCGAGTTTGCTCGAGCGACGTCCCTCGGACCGTTCATGCGTTTCTACGCCGGCGTGCTCGCCGACGGTGAGCTACGGTTGGGCAAATTGGACGCAGCGCTCGAGGTGGTTCGCCGGGCGTTGGAGACAGTGGCCGAGCCGGGCGTTGGTTTCTTCGTCTCCGAGTTGCATCGCGTTCAAGGGTTGTGCCTGCTGCGCAGGGGCAGCGTTGCCGAGGGAATGCGCTCCTTGCGTACGGCGGTCGATGTCGCCCGAGCCCAGGGCGCGACAATGCTCGAGGTGCGTGCGGCCATTGGTCTGGCGCGCGCCGCGATCGCACAGCATCGTCCGCGCGAAGGCGTCAACGCCCTGGCCGAGCTCTGCGCCTCACTCCCCCCGACGTTCGACGCGCCGGAGCTGCGCCAGGCGAGCGAGCTGCTTTCGACGACACGCTAGCCTCGAATCAGGGCGCCAGCGGGCATTGAGCAAATCGTTCGCGTGCCGGTGTTGCGCTCTCGCTCGCCTTCGCCGCGAGCAACAGGCCCCGGCTTTCAAGCAGTGTCTGCTTTTGGTCGGTAAGCGACCTTCAAGTCTGAACATGGGCGGATTGATCGTCGTCGGTCGCAGTTCGACCCGCCATGCCGCGCGTGTGGCGCTACCTCGCCGCGCTGTTCGTCGCGCTGGTGATAATCGCCGCCGTGCCGTGGCTGTCGATCAGATTCCTTTGATCGCCGTTGCGCGCTCCCGGACACTCGTGGTACGGTCGAAAATGCCGGCACGTGCGGTGAACCGGCGGCCGGCAGCCGCGCCGCGGTTTCGTGGAACATGATTCACAGGAACCACCCTATGTCGGCAGCGTCTGTACCGACATCCAACGGAGGAACGGCAGGATGACCTATCTTTCGATGTTTTCCGTGACCCGACCCTGCGTCGCGCTCGCGTTCGCGTTCGCAGTGGCGTTCGGTGTCGCTGGTTGCGGGGACGACGGTGACGAAGCCAAAGACCCCATCCCCAAGGACCTCGCGGCGATGGAGACTGCCGCCGAGACGGCCTTCGACCAGGCGCTTCTCGCGAACGCGACCGCCGTCCAGGAGCAGGCGCGCCTGATCTCAGAGGCGTTGACACGATACCAGCAGCAGGCCTCCAAAGACGGCGTCTCGGCTTCCGCGCTGCAACGGCTCGCCATGGCGGCGCAGGGTCTGGTTGTCGCCGCGGCCAACCACGCCCTTTCGGCGACCGACCTTGCCCGGGCCGCCAACGCGGTCAGCGCTCCGATGGAAGAGATCTATGCGGTCTACAATCCCCCGGCTCCACCCAAGCTGCTCACGCTCGACTACCTCGGCCGGGAGGTCATTCTCGACGCGAAAGAGGCCAATTTCGGTCGCGCTCTCGCCGATGTCAACAGTCTGGACACCAACTGGCAGAGCGTGCGCGCCAAGGTCGTGAGCGCGAAGGGAGCGATCGCGGCTGCCCAGTTCGATGCCACGATCACGGCCCAGCGCACGGCGCTTGCGGCAGCCAACGCGGCGGCGCTTGAAGCTGCCGCGCGGCAGGCGCTCGACGTAGTGGACACCATCGAAGCCCTTTTCGTGACCGACAAGCCCGACTGAGCGTGTTGCGGCGGCGACGTGCGCGCCGGTTGCGCATGACGGCCGCAGGCACGCACCTGCCCGGCGTCGCACGCGGCTGACGGTCGACGGTAGAGGCTACCAAGCGATGCGTTGATCGAACGCGTACTTGGGTGCCGGCTGGGCATGGGGGTCGAATTCACCCGGCCATCGTGCATCTCCCACAGTGGCGGGCCACGGGCCGGCGCTACGGTGGGTGGCGTCCAGAGGACACGCTTCAGGAGCCGAAATTGCGTGCATCCATGGTTGCTGGCGGTGCGGCAGGGATGGCCATGAGTGATCGCGCCACCGCGTCGGCAACCGCATTGATGTCCGCCGAGCGCCGGTCGATCGTGCCCATCATGGTATTGGCGGCCTGATGAACATCGAACTCCACGCGCAACTTGCCCGCGGCGTCCATGACACGCACGCTGACAATCATCCTGCTGCCGCCAGTTTTGTAATCGGTGACCGCGAGCTGAACCGTCACCGGCACTCCGCCGTCCACGGGCTGCTGCACACGCGCAAGCACGGCACCCCTCAACTGTTCGAGATCTTCCTGCGTAAATTGTCGGATGGCCGACGTAGCGGCTATGCGTTCGACGGCCAGCTTGCCGGCGGCGTCCTTATCGAGTCGCTGGCGGGTCACAACGGTCGTCCCTGCAGTTGCGCACGACGCCAGCAAGACGACGGCGACCAGCAGGGAGAGGAAAGAGTCAATTCGCAAGGGTCGCTCCGGCAGTCGCCATGTCCTGCGCCTCCAACATTGCTCGACCGAAGGCAGGCGCGGGCTCAGGATCCAGCAAGTACATGGTGTGCATGATAGTCCAGTCGCTCGGCGTAAGCGCGCCGAAGTTACTCGCGGATGTCGCGTTGGATTTCCTGTCTTTGAAAGCGCCGTTAAACGAACCATGCTCGCCCGGCGTTGTTGCAGCGAGGTTCCATCCCGACGAGACAGCGCGGCCCGGAAGTGGGGCTTATTTGGCTAAGTTGGCTGTTTTGGCCAACTGGCGTAGAATGGCTCTTCTCGCCAAGGAGTGGCCATGTCGTCGTCCACCATCACGATCCGCAACGCCCGCGGGGAGCTCGTCGAGCCCGCCAGGATTTCATCGAGCGATGCCAAGAATGGCTTCGGCCGGATACTCGAGCGCGTGACGAAGGAGGGTGGGGTCGCGATCACCCTGCGCAACGAACCCAGGTTCATGGTGATCTCGGTCGAAACCTACCAGCGCATGGCGCGCGCGGATTCGCGCTTGCTCAATACGCTAACCGACGAATTCGACGCCGTGCTCGACCGCATGCAGGAGCCAGGGGTCCGGGCTGCGATGGAGCGCGCATTCAATATGACCCCGGAAGAACTGGGGCACGCGGCGCGGCGGCAGGGTGGCGTGGTGGCGCGCCGGCATGTGCCGCCGACGGTCGCGAGCCATGCGCGCAAGGGCACGGCGTTGCCCTCCGGGGTGGGCGTAGCGGTGGTTCGCATGCGAAAGCCGGACCCTGCCGCGGATGTTGCGCGGACCAAGCGTAGCGCCCCGAAGAAAACCAGGCACCGCACGCGTGGCTAAGGCGGCAACGCCGCCGCAACGTCACGGCAGCATCTTCGTGCTCGCCGGCTGCAACGGGGCTGGCAAGAGCAGCATCGGAGGTGCGGCCCTGCTTAAGTCCGGGGTGCGCTTCTACAACCCGGACGAGGCCGCGCGCAAGATCGTGGCCGCCAATGCGCACCTGAATCCTCCGCCGACAATGGGCGAGGTCAACGCAGCCGCTTGGAGCCAGGGTCGAACGCTCCTCGAGCGCGCGATCGACCGGCATCTGCTCTTCGCGTTCGAGACCACCCTCGGCGGCCGGACCATGACGGATCTTCTTGAGCGTGCGGCGGCGGAGGGACTCGCCGTGCACATCTGGTTTGCCGGTCTGCAGAACGCTGCGCTCCACATCGAACGCGTGCGCCAGCGCGTGGCGCGTGGCGGCCACGATATCCCGCGCGAGAAGATAGAGGAGCGCTATGACAGCGGGCGCAAGAATCTCGTTCGCTTGCTGCCACACCTTGCGTCGGCGCGGGTGTACGACAACTCCGTCGAAGCGGATCCAGGACGAGGCTTGACGCCCGCGCCGCGACTCCTGCTACGTAGCGTCGAGCGCAAGATCGTCGCCCCGACCAAGCTGCGCTCGTTGCTGGCGGACACGCCCGACTGGGCCAAGCCGATTGTAGCGGCCGCCCTCGACCTTCACTTGAAACGCCGCTGACGAAAGTCCGCTCAAGCGTGACTCATGCGTCGCTCTTTGCAGCGTCTGTGGTCCCGCCGAGTTGCGCACGCAAGGCGTCGACGATCTCGGGCTCGCCACGAATGCGGAAGAAGGTCCCTGCATCGTCCGCGCGCTCCTCCAGAACCTCGAAGTCATCAAAGATGGTCCCGCGCAGTTTCTGCTCCGACCATCCAAGGAAGATTTCAGCGTCGACGAGATCGCGCCGGAAAAACGCCAGCAATGTCGCCCGCAGCTTCTGCACGTCGCCGTCACGTCGCGCACTCAACACCATGCAGTCGGGATACTGCGCCCGCAGCCTGGCTTCCATTGCCGCCTGTGCGTCCACGTCGCCTACGCAATCGATCTTGTTGAAGACGTGAATGCGTGGCACGTCCTGGGCACCAATCTCGTCCAGCACGTCATTGGTGACCGCAAGTTGCCGCTCAAAGCCGGGATCGCTGGCGTCGATGACGTGGAGGAGCAATGAAGCCTCCTTGGCCTCCTCCAGCGTGGATTTGAACGAGGCCACCAGGTCGTGCGGCAGATTCTCGATGAAGCCGACCGTGTCGCTGAGCAGCACGCGTGGCACGCTCGGGGGATGGAGCGCGCGCACGGTGGTATCGAGGGTCGCAAAGAGCTTGTCAGCGACCAACACCTCGCTTCCGGTAAGCGCACGCATCAGGGTCGACTTGCCGGCGTTGGTGTAGCCCACCAACGCCACCCGCGCCAGTCCCTGGCCGCCTTGCCGCCGTGCGCGCTGGGTCTTGCGTTCGACATCCATCGCCGCGATTTCCTGCTGCAGCTCCTTGATGCGTTCACGGATCTTTTGCCGGTCGAGCTCGCCGTGCGACTCGCCCGCGCCCCGGCCGCCGGTTCCGCTGCGCTGTCGCCCCTTCGGCCCCGCCAGTTTGGCCGCTTCACGCAGCCGCGGCCCCATGTAGCCAAGGCGCGCGATCTCCACCTGGGCGCGCGCTGCAGGCGAGCGCGCGTGCCGATGAAAAATTTCGAGGATGACCATCGTGCGGTCCATCACTTCGCAGCCGGCCTCGATTTCGAGATTGCGCGCCTGTGACGGCGAAATCTCGTGGTCAACGAGGATGACATCCGCCCGGCGGGTCTCCGGATCGGCGGCTGATTGCACCGCCTCTTTCGCTCGGCCCGCGCCGCTCCTGGTCGCCTTCTTGACACTGGCGGGCTCTGCGGCGAGATCAGGTTCGGGCTCGCCTTCGACGAAGCGGCGCACCTCTTGCCGCTTACCCACCCCCAAATAGCCTATCGTGTCGAAAGCCACGCGTTTCTGCGTGAACGTGCCCACGATGTCGAAGCCCAGTGTCTTGCCCAGACCGCGCAGTTCGTTCACCGACAGCTCGAACTCGCTATCGCTCACGCGTGGCAGTTGTACGGCGACGACGATGGCACGCGTGGGGTTGGCTTTTGTTTCATTTCGCATACGGAGAGAGTTCCAAATAGGGCGCGAGCGCAAAGAGGCTGATCATAGAACAGCGCGGAATTGACCATGAGACCTGAGATTCGCGTGAACGACTTGGCGATCGGTCAACGCCCTGTGCTAGCCTCGACTGACGAGAATTTAATGGTCGCGTTGTTCCCAAGCCTCCTGCCCACCCTGATGCGAGTTTACTTGCCGACGTGGCACTGCACCCTTGCCGTCGCTGTCGTCGTCGTCGGCGCAACGCTTGCGGGCTGCGGCGGAGGCGCCTCCAACGTCGCCGCCGACTTCGCCGGCACCGTCAGTCTCGGCAACGGCCGCGAGATCTACATGGAGTGCCGCGGAAGCGGGACGCCGACAGTGGTGCTCGTATCGGGACTCGGCGAACGCGCCGACAATTGGAAGACCTTGCCCGACCCGGCACCGGTGGATGGGGCCGTCTTTCCCGCAGTCGCCGGATTCAGTCGCGTGTGCGCCTATGACCGCCCGGGCACCGCGACGGCCACGGCAACCGGCTTTGCGTTGAGTCGTTCGACACAGGTGCCGCGCCTGGCGACGGTGCAGGACTCGGCCGCCGACCTCAATCTCCTGCTGACGGCATCGGGCGCAAAGGGGCCGTACGTCCTCGTCGGTCATTCGCTGGGCGGTTCGATCATCCGTCTCTATGCCGCCGTCCACCCGGCCAACGTCGCGGCGCTCGTTTTCGACGACGCTTTGAGCGAAGACCTCGGTGACGGCCTCACGCCCTTGCAGCTCGCCAACTTCGAGAAGCTCAACGACCCGGCCGCGCAGGGCCGGCCGAGCGGATCGGAAAACACGTTTTTCAGCGCTGCCGTCGTCCCGCAGTTGCGGGCCGCACGGCCGCCGCCACGGGTCCCGACCATCGTGCTCACCGCCGACATATGGCCGTTAACCGCGGAAGCGATTGCCACCGGCGCATTCCCGCCGTTCGTGGACCAGGCCTTCTCGGATGCGCTTTGGGCGTCGCAGCTCGTGGCGCAGGACAAGTTGGTGGCGAAACTGCCGGGCGCAAGGCACATCACCAACACGCACGCCACCCACTACATCCACATCGACAATCCGGCATTGGTGACGGATTCGATCCGCGACGTCGTCGACCAGGTGCGCAGGACGGCGGCAAGGTGAGTCGCCGGCCCCGGCGGTTATGGCATCTGATAATGGGGTGTCGACATGGAGATCGCTCGCTCCTCGTCGTCCATGTCTTCGGCGATGCCCTCAAACAACGGGGTGGTGAGATACCGCTCGCCGGTGTCGGGAAGCATCGCCAGAATCACCGAGCCGGCCGGCGCCTTCTCCGCCTCCTGCACCGCCACGCCGAACTTGGCGCCGCACGAGATGCCGCACAAGATGCCCTCCTTCCGCGCCAGCGCCTTCGCCCACTTGACCGCGTCCGCGCCCGCAATAGGAATCACTTCGTCGTAGTAGGACTTGTCGATCGAT
>JANMCS010000096.1:0-5897 GCA_031361405.1 Betaproteobacteria bacterium | reverse complement strand
GACGCCGCAGCCGGAGCTGCAGATCCGCGGCGACGGCGGCGCCCGCTACGAATCCGTGGGCCGGATCATCTATGCGGCGCAGCGCGCGGGCATTGCCAAGGTGGGCTTCATCACCGAACCGCCGCCGCGCAACTGACGCGCCACGACGCACCAGGATTCAGGAGCAAGCGATGAGCATAAACATGGGCAAGAGCGGCGGTTCCGGTGAGCCTGACGTCATCCTCGACGTCAACACCACGCCGTTGATCGACGTAATGCTGGTGCTGCTGGTCATGCTGATCATCACGATCCCGATCCAGCTGCACTCGGTGAACCTCAACATGCCCACCGGCAATCCGCCGCCGCCGCTGGTCAAGCCCGAGGTCGTCAAGCTCGACGTCGATCCCACCGGGCAGGTCTTCTGGAATGCCGAGCTGATGACCGACCGCGAGATGCTTGAGGAGCGGCTGCGCTACGCCGCCAGCCAGGCGAATCAGCCGGAATTGCACCTGCGTCCGGACAAGGCCGCCAAGTACGAAGTCGTTGCCGGCGTGATGGCGTCGGCACAGCGGCTCGGGCTGACCAAGATCGGCATCGTCGGCAGCGAGCAGTTCATCAACGAATAGCGGTGCCCAACAACCGGCCACGTGTCCGCGCTTGACGCACGACATCGGGCCTGCGGAATGGATGCGAAATGGAATACGCACAGCAACAGCGGGACCCGACCAAGCACGTGATCGGGATCGGGTTCGTCGTCCTGGTGCACGTCCTCGTGATCTGGGCGTTGCTCAGCGGTCTTGGCAGCGCCGTGATCCAGATCATCAAGAAGCCGCTCACGGCCACGATCATCGAGGAAGTGAAGCTGCCGCCCCCGCCGCCGCCGCCGCCGCCGAAGAAGATCATCGAGCCACCGAAGGCGCAGCAAGTGCCGGTCGAGACGTTCGTGCCACCGCCCGACGTACCGGTCCCGACGACCACGGCGCCGGTGATCTCGGCCGTGACCGCCGCGCCGCCCACCGAGCCTTTCGTCATCGCCGCACCTACGCCCGCCCCCGTCGTTGTGGCGCCACCCAAGCCCGCCGTCCGCCGGGGCGTCGTGCGCATCAGCGGCGACGATCCGGCTTACCCGAAGGATGCGATCCGCGCGGGGGTGTCGAAGGGCCGCGTGGTCGCGCGCTTGCAGATCGACGAAAAGGGCAACGTGACGGAAATCCAGATCGTCACCTCGGAGCCGCGTGGCGTGTTCGACAAAGTAGTGCGCATTGCGCTCGAACGCTGGAAGTTCACGGCCGAGGGCGAACGCTATGTCGGCGAAGTCGAGATCAATTTTTCGTTGAAGGACGAGTGATCCGCAGCGCGGACAGCGTGCGCGACGGCGGTTCGCGTGCTGGCCCCGCGTGGCCCGGCCCATGCGCCGGCGTGATGCGGCGGCCTCCCGCGTGACCGATACCGACGCCGCGGGAACGATACGCGCCGAGTTCGCGCGCGCCTTTCGCCTGCACGAGCAGGGCAAGCTGCGCGAAGCGTTCCTGCGCTACGACGCCATCCTCAAGGCCGCGCCCGAGCACGCGCCCGCGCTGCATTACTCCGGCGTGGTGCTGTATCAATCCGGCAAGCTGGTCGCCGCCGTCGAGCGCATTCGGGCGTCGATTGCCATCGATCCCGGCGCGGCCGAAGCCTGGTCCAATCTCGCCATTGCGCTGAAGGATCTGGGCCACGCCGAAGCGGCGCTCAATGGCTTCCGCGAAGCGGCGCGGCTCGAGCCCGGCGACACCAAGATCCTGGCCAATCTCGCGGGCGCGCTGCTCGCCGCCGGACACTGCACCGATGGCGAAGCGACGGCACGCCAGCTGCTGTCGCGCGACGGCAACCATGCCACCGGCTGGTTCATCCTCGCGCTGACACTGCAGCCGCAGGGCCGCATGCTGGAGGCGCTCGACGCCGCCGGGCGCGCGGCGAGCCTCGCCCCCGAGCATGAACGCCATGCCGGTCTCAAGGCGCAGATCGAACTCGGGATCGGCTCACTGGACAAGGCGCGGCAAACGCTGGAAAAGGCGCTTGCCCGTCATCCGATGTCGGTCGCGTTACGCTTCGAACTGGCCGGCCTCCTCGAATTCCGCCTGGCCGATCTCGCCTCCGCGGCCGCAGCCTACGAGCAGGTACTGCGCATCGATCCGAAGCATGGTGCCGCGCTGTCGCAGCTTACGTTCCTGCGCGCGCGACTGGCCGACTGGCGCGACCGAGACGCACTGGTCGAACGCTACCGGGCGGGTGTGGCCGCAGCGCTGCCGGCACTGTCACCATTCGCGCTGCTGTCGCTGCCGTCCTCGCGCGCCGAACAGCGGCAATGTGCGCAGACGTGGATCAAGTCGCTGATCGGCATGCCCATCACTGCGAAGCGGCGCGTGCTTTCGCCGTCGCGCCTGCGCATCGGCTATCTCTCCGCCGACTTCCACAGTCATGCGACGGCGTTCCTTGCTGCGGGCCTGTTCGAGCAGCATGATCGCAGCCGGTTCGAGGTGATCGGATATTCCACTGGACGCGACGATCAGTCGCCAATGCGCGCGCGGCTGGCCCGTGCATTCGACCGCTTCGTCGACCTGTCTGATCGTGATCCCCGCGCGATCGCCGACGTGATCCGGCAGGACGCCATCGATATCCTCGTCGATTTGAAGGGCCACACCGAAGGGGCCACGCCGATCGTGCTGGCACAACGTCCCGCGCCGATCCTTGCGCACTACCTCGGCTACCCGGGCACGCTGGGTGGCGGGTTGGTGGATTACCTGATCGGCGACAGCATCGTCACGCCGCCGACCCACGCCGGGGACTATGCGGAGACTCTGGCAGTGATCCCGGGCAGCTACCAGGTCAATGATCGCGAGCGGCCGATCGGCGATACGCCGTCGCGTGATTCACTTGGCCTGCCCACCGGCGCGTTGGTGTTCTGCAGCTTCAACCAGACTTACAAGATCAACCCGCAGGTGTTCGATGCGTGGATGGCCATTCTCAATGCCGTGCCGGATGCCGTGCTGTGGCTGCTGGTTCGTGCGGATGACGATCCGGCCATCGCCAACCTGCGCCGCGAGGCGGTGAATCGCGGCGTGGCGCCGGAGCGGCTCGTCTTCGCGCGCCACCGGCCCAATCCGGATTATCTCGCGCTGTATCGTCACGCCGATCTGTTTCTCGACACCTGGCCGTACAACGCCCACACCACGGCGAGCGATGCATTGTGGGCGGGCTGCCCGGTGCTCACGATGCAGGGAACGACGTTCGCGGGACGCGTCGGGGCCAGCCTGCTCACCACGGTCGGCTTGCCCGAACTCGTCACGCCCGACGTCGGTGCGTACGTGGCTGCAGCCATTCGCCTGGCGCGCGATCCCGCGGCGATCAAGCGGCTGCAGCAACATCTGGCCGGACCGGGCCGGTCGAGCCCGCTCTTCGATACCGGGGCGACGACCCGTGCGCTCGAAGCCGCCTATGAAGGCATGGCGGAGCAATACCGGCAGGGCGTACGCCGGTCATTTCGCGTGGCGCAGGTGCAGGAAAGTCCCGCGGCCTAGGGCACTGTCTGTGGGATCATGTGGGTCCCGGCCCGGGCGTGGTGCACGCCACGTTGGCGCACGACCCATAAGAACAGCAGCACGAGGAGATCGCCGTGAACAAACTGTGGCTCAAGAGCTATCCGACCGGCATACCCGCCGAAATCAACGCGGATCATTACACGTCCATCACGGATATGTTGGGCCAGGTGGTCACGAAATTCGCGGATCGTCCGGCCTTTCACAACCTCGGCTGCACGATGACCTACGCCGAACTCGACCGGCTGTCGCGCGACTTTGCCGCGTTCCTGCAAGGCCTGCCCGGCATGGCCAAGGGCGATCGGGTCGCGATCATGGCACCGAACATCCTGCAATACCCGTTGGCGGTGTTTGGCATTCTTCGCGCCGGGATGACGGTGGTCAACGTCAATCCGCTGTATACGCCGCGCGAACTCGAGCACCAGTTGCGCGACTCGGGCGCCAAGGCGATCGTCGTGCTGGAGAATTTCGCCAATACATTGCAGCAGGTGGTCACGAACACCCCGGTCAAGCATGTGATCACGTCCGAAGTCGGCGACATGCTGCCGGTTCCCAAGCGCTGGATCGTCAACCTGGTGCTGAAGAAGGTCAAAAAGCTGGTGCCGGCGTGGCACATCGATGGCGCCATCCCATTCCGCACCGCGTTGGCGCGCGGTGCGGCGGCCCCACTTGCGCCGGTTGCCGTGGCGCGCGAGGACATCGCCTTCCTGCAGTACACGGGCGGCACCACCGGAGTTTCGAAGGGCGCGATGCTTAGCCATCGCAACATCCTTGCCAATCTCGAGCAGGTGGGCGTGTGGATTTCCGGCAGTTTCAAGGAGGGCACGGAAATCGCCATCGCACCCCTGCCGATGTATCACATCTTCTGCCTCACCTGCACGCTGGCGTTCATGAAGTGGGGCAGCCTCTCGGTGCTGATCAGCAACCCGCGGGACATGCCCGCATTCGTGAAGGAACTGGGGCAATGGAAATTCACCGTCCTGACGGGCGTGAATACACTTTTCAACGGGCTGATGAATACGCCTGGCTTCGACCAGGTTGATTTCTCGGCGTTGAAGCTCGTGGTGGGCGGCGGCGCTGCCGTGCAACGACCGGTGGCCGAGCGCTGGCAGAAGGCGACGGGGCGCGCCATCACCGAAGCGTATGGCCTGACCGAAACGTCGCCGGGCGTTTGCTGCGTTCCCCTCAACGCGCCGTGGAACGGCTCCATCGGGCTGCCGGTGTCGTCCACCGAGGTGACGATCCGTGACGATGACTTCAACGAGCTGCCGCCCTGGACGGGCGCTGACGACGTGGAACTGCATACGGGCGAGATCTGCGTCCGTGGCCCGCAGGTGATGCAGGGATACTGGAACAATCCCGGTGAAACCGCCAAGGTGATGCAGGACGGTTGGCTCAAGACCGGCGATGTCGGCCACCAGGATGGCGACGGCTATTTCACGATCACCGATCGCAAGAAGGACATGATCCTGGTGTCGGGATTCAACGTCTATCCCAACGAGATCGAGAGCGTGGTCGCGTCGCACCCGGGCGTGCTCGAATGCGGTGCGGTGGGTGTGCCCGATGAAAAATCGGGCGAGGCGGTGAAGGTGGTGATCGTGCGGAAGGATCCCAACCTCACCAAGGAACTCATGATCGCGCATTGCAAGAGCCAGCTCACCGGTTACAAGCTGCCGCGCCATGTCGAGTTTCGCGACGCATTGCCGAAGACGCCGATCGGCAAGGTGTTGCGGCGCGAACTGCGCGACCCACCGAAGCCGTAGGCGTCTCAGTTGCGCTCGTGCAGCGACCAGGCGGCCGCGCCCCACGTGAGCGCGACCATCGTGGCCAGCACGGTGCCCACGCCCGCAAGCGAAAACGGCTGCGCTGAAAGCAGCCGATGCGCCTCGCGCAACAGGTCGACGAACAGCGACGGCGTGGCCAGCACCAGCGCAATCGCGGCCGTACCCCAGAGGGCCGCCACCACCGGCCGGCGCCATGCCGGCACCGCAGCCGGACGGGGCAGGGCCTCGACCACGCGCGCAGTGAAGCCGGCGTCGTCTATGTAGGCGGCGGCGCCGGCGGCCACCAGCAGGTCTTCGAGCCAGGCGTCGGCGGATGCGGCGAGCACGGTAGATTCGTCGTGAGCGTTGTTCATGGTCGGGTCACCGCGCATAAGCCGAGAGTGCCGCCTTCAGTTTCTGCTTGCCCCGCAGCACGTGGGTCTTGACGGTGCCGATCGGGCAATCGAGGACGTAGGCGGCCTCCTCGTGCGACAGGTCGTTATGGTAGCACTGCACGATCGCCGCGCGCTCCGCCTCGGACAGCGCCGCCATCGCGCGTTCGAGATCGATCTTCAGC
>JANMCS010000091.1:0-1895 GCA_031361405.1 Betaproteobacteria bacterium | reverse complement strand
CGTGGTCACCGACGCGTTGTTGGCGGCCTCCGGGCCGGCCACGCCTTCGATCGCACCCTTGCCAAAGTCGTCGCTCTTCGACAGTTTCTTTTCGGTGGCATAGGACAGGAACGTCGGAATTTCCGCGCCGCCCGCGGGCATCGCGCCGAACGGAATGCCGAACGCCGTGCCGCGCAGCCACGGGCCGATCGAGCGCTTCCAGTCCTCCTTCGTCATCCAGATCGAACCCTTGATCTTCTCCACCGATTCGGCCAGCGTCTGCTGATGCGTGGCCACGTAGAGCGTCTCGCCAACGGCGAAGAGTCCCACCGCGACGACGACCACATCGATGCCGTCGTAGAGTTCCTCGATGCCCATCGCGAAACGGATCTGCCCCGACAGCGCGTCCAGCCCGATGAAGCCGATGAAAAGCCCGAGGAACAGCGCCGCGAATCCGCGCAACGCGGACGTGCCCAGCACCGCGGAAATGGTCGTGAAGGCCAGCAGGATCAGCGCGAACTTGTCGGCGGGTCCGAACTGCAGGCCCCATTCGGCGACGTAGGGTGCGAACAGCGAGACGAGGACGGTGGCGAGGGTCCCGGCGACGAATGAGCCGATGGCCGCGGTGGCCAGCGCGGGACCCGCGCGTCCGCGCTTGGCCATCTCGTTGCCCTCAAGCGTGGTAGCAATGGACGCCGACTCCCCGGGCGTATTGAGCAGGATCGACGTGGTCGAGCCGCCGTACATCGCGCCGTAGTAGACGCCGCAGAACATGATCAGCGCCGACGTCGCATTGAGCTTGGTGGTGAGTGGCAGCAACAGCGCAATGGTCACCGCCGGGCCCACGCCGGGCAGCACGCCCACCGCGGTGCCGAGCGCACAACCCACAAACGCCCACAGTAGATTGGTCCAGGTGAGAGCGACGCCGAAGCCTTCGATCAATCCTTGCACTGCTTCCATTGCAGGCCTTGCCTAGAAGAAGCCGGCGGGAGAGGCGGGCAGCGCCAGTCCCAGCACCTGCGTGAAAAAGTAGTACACCGAGAGCGCCAGCACCAGCCCGATCCAACCGTCGCGAACAAGCTTGCGGCTGCCGAAGCCGCGCGCCACCGTGACGAAGAGCAGCGCCGACGCGATCGTGAAGCCGATGAAGCCGATCACGATCATGTTGAGGGCGAGGCCGCCCGCAATCCACAGGAACGCCGGCGTGAAAAACGGCTCGGCCGGAACCGAGCCTTCCATGTTGCGCCAGCCGCCGGTCAGCGCCTGCCGCAGCAGCATGACCCCAATGACGAGGAGGATGCCCGCGACCAGCGTGGGCGAGAACCGCGGGCCAATCGCCGAATACCCGCCGTCGGCCACGATCAACTGGATCTGGTAGAACATGAAGAGCCCGAGTGCGATCAGCACTCCCGAGATGACGAGCTGCGCGCGGTCGCGATGCGGTGCGTGAGCCATGGACTCCCCTTGCAATTCAGATTTGCACTGGCCGGGTCAGCGCGGTGGCCGGGCGGCCACGCGCGCCGCCGCACGCTTATTTCTTGCCGAGGTTGAGGCTCTCGAGGATGGCTGCCGTACGCTTGGTGTCGGCTTCGACGAAGTCCTTGAAGGCGTCGCCGGACAGGAAGAACTGCGTCCAGTCGAGCTTCTTCAGCGTGTCCTGCCACTTCTCGTTCTTGGTGCCCGCTTCGACGGCCGCGAGCAACTCCTTCTGCTGCGCCGGCGTGATGCCGGGGGCGCCGAACACGGCACGCCAGTTGACCAGCTCGACGTTGATACCCTGCTCCTTCAGCGTGGCAATGTCGACGCCGGTCACACGATCGTGACCCGACACGGCCAGCGCGCGCACGCGTCCCGACTTGATGTGCTGCGCGAATTCGCCATAGCCGGATATGCCGGCGGTGACGCTGCCTCCCAGC
>JANMCS010000057.1:0-2606 GCA_031361405.1 Betaproteobacteria bacterium | reverse complement strand
CCCGGAACGAACCGCCGCCTAGACCTTGGCTTCTTCCGCGACTTCGACGAACTCGTCACCCGAGCGCACGATTTCCTGCATGACCGTGCTCTTGCCTTCGAGGATTGCGTCGGCAGCGCCGCGCGCGTACAGGCGGATGGCCCGGCTGGAGTCGTCATTGCCCGGAATCACGAACGCAATGCCTTCCGGCGAATGATTGGTGTCGACCACGCCGATGATCGGGATGCCGAGCTTCTTGGCTTCGGTGACCGCGATCTTGTGATAGCCGACGTCGACGACGAACATCGCGTCAGGCAGCGCGACCATATCCTTGATGCCGCCCAGGCTCTTGACCAGCTTGTCGAGCTCGCGCTTGTGCGACAGCGCCTCGCGCTTGGTCATGCGCTCAAGCGTGCCGTCCACGGCCATCTGCTCCAGGTCCTTCAGGCGCTTGATCGATGCCTTGACCGTCTTGAAGTTGGTGAGCATGCCACCCAGCCAGCGATGGTCGACAAACGGCATGCCGGCACGCTGCGCTTCCTCGGCCACGATTTCGCGGGCCTGGCGCTTGGTGCCGACAAAGAGGATGGTGCCGCGGTTGCTGGCCAGTTGCCGGACATGCTTCATCGCGTCCTGGTACAGCTGCATCGTCTTCTCGAGGTTGACGATGTGAATCTTGTTGCGCTGGCCGAAGATGTAATCGGCCATCTTCGGGTTCCAGTAACGGGTCTGGTGCCCGAAATGGACCCCAGCTTCCAGCATTTGACGCATCGTGACCGACATCGGTGATACTCCCTTCAGGGTTGAGCCTCCACCTGCGGATGTGATCCCTGTCCGTATTTGCCCATGGCTTGCCATTGGCAACGACCGGCGGGACACCCTAAAGACCGCGAGGTGTGCGGAATTCTCGATTCACCGGGCACACCGTGACCGGCGGGCCGTGGACTGCGCTGGCCGGGACGATTCCCGGCAGGCAGGGTGAACGAGTTAACTTGTTATTCTAGCACGATTTCGTCGGTCACGGCCACCCTGCTGGCCCCCGGGCCTGACGGGGTTGTCCCCGCCGGGGCCAGGTCGCGGGAGTTCCTGCCGGCGCTTTCAGCCCGCCGCGCTCCGGCCTACTTGTCGCGGGCCTCCGATGGACCCATCCTGTACCCATGAATGCCTCCGCACCCGCCCCCTCCGTTCCCGCCGCCGCCGTGGTGACGGCCGCCGCCTCGTTCGCGCCACTTCCCGCCGTGGGTTACCTCGAATTCGACGGTGCCGACACGGCCTCGTTCCTGCAGGGTCAGTTGTCCAATGACGTGGCCGCGCTCGCCGTCGGCCACGCGCAGTGGTCCTCCTATAACTCGCCCAAGGGCCGCATGCTGGCCACCATGCTGCTGTGGCGCGCCACGCCGACGTCGTTCCGCGCGTTTGTCGCCGCCGACCTGGCCGAGTCGCTGCGCAAGCGGCTCGCCATGTTCGTCATGCGGGCCAAGGTGGTGGTCACCGACCTCACGCCAGCGGGCGTCCGCTTCGGTATCGCCGGTCGGGACGCCATCCATGCTGCCGAACGTGCGCTGGGAGCTGGCGAAGTTGCCGGCCACGGCGTCACCCGCGACGGCATCGACATCGTCACCACACCGGATGGCCGTGTGCTGGTGCAGGCCCCGCAGGCGGCGCGAGACGGCATCGCGCACCGCCTCGCCGCGCACGCGACAAGCGTGGACGCCGCCCACTGGGACTGGCTCGCCATCGCTGCCGGCATTCCTTCGATCAGCGCGTCGACGCAGGATCTCTTCATCGCCCAGGCCGCCAACTGGGACCTGGTCGGCGGCGTGAGCTTCCGCAAGGGCTGCTATCCGGGGCAGGAAATCATTGCCCGCATGCAATATCTCGGCAAGCTCAAGGAGCGCCTCGTGCGCCTGCATCACGACGGCGCCGCGCCGGCCCCCGGCACGCATTTGTACAGTGCTGTCTTCGGCGACCAGGCCTGCGGCACGATCGTCAACGCGGCACCGGCGCCCGACGGCGGCAGCGACCTGCTCGCCGTTGCGCAGACGAGCGCCGCCGAGGGCGGCGCACTGCATCTGGGCCAGCCCGATGGTCCCGTACTGGCGCTGCTCGCGCTTCCGTATGCGGTGCCCGCGCCCGTGGCGCCCAATCGGCCCAAGCTCGCGTGAGCGGCGTCGAACACCACGTCCACTACTACGTCTGGTACCGCGTGCTGGCAGCGCCCGTCGAGGCGCGACGCGCGATCACCGCGCTGCAGGACGACGTGGCGGCTAGCACGGGCATCCGCGGTCGCGTGCTGGTCCGTCGCGACGATCCGGCAACCTGGATGGAAATCTACGAGAACGTTTCCGCGCCCGCGCAATTCGAAACGGCCATGACCGCGGCTGTGGCGTTGCATCGCGCCGCCGATTTTGCGCACGATCGCGCGCGGCATCTCGAGACCTTCGTGGCGCCTGCCTGACGCGATGTGCCTCGCCGTTGTCGCGCTCGGCGCGCATCCTCGCTATGCCCTGGTGGTCGCGGCCAACCGCGACGAATTCCACGCGCGCGCCGCGGCACCCGCCGCCTGGGGACACGCGCCGCCGTTCGTCGACATTGTCGCCGGGCGCGACCTCGTGGCCGGCGGCACC
>JANMCS010000041.1:0-8939 GCA_031361405.1 Betaproteobacteria bacterium | reverse complement strand
GTATCGTGGAACGGCGATGGCTGTTTCCAGATGAACGGCCAGGAAATCGCCACCGCGGCGCAATACGGCCTGGCCGTGATCTTCGTCGTGATCGACAACGGCATGTATGGCACGATCCGCATGCACCAGGAACGCAACTATCCGGCGCGGGTCTCGGGCACCGACCTCGTGAATCCGGACTTCGCGGCGCTGGCGCGTGCCTATGGCGCGCATGGCGAGACGGTGACGCAAACCGACGAATTTGCACCCGCCTTCGAGCGCGCCGCGGCCAGCCGGGGCCCGGCGCTGTTGCATGTGCGGATCGACCCCGAGGCGCTGACGCTCAACGCGACGTTGAGCGCGCTACGCACGCAGGGACAAGCGGCGCAACGCCACTAGGCCGCCGCGATGTCGACCCACCTCAATCTCGAGGCCCTGCGACCGTTCTGGGAAATCGGGCTCGGCACCGCGCTGATGCTGGTGATCCTCGCCGTACACGGCACCGGCATGTTCGCGGTACAGAACACCTTCGACCGCTACTGGCCGCGCGTGGTGCGCGAATCCCGAGAACTTCTGCGCCGCGCGTTCATGGGCGGCGTCGTGCTGTCGCTGCTGGCGATCCACTATGTGGAAATCCTGCTCTGGGCCTCCACGCTGTATGCGCTCGACGCGCTGCCCGATCTGCGCACTGCCTTCTATTTTGCCGGCGGCGCGTACACCACCTACGGGTCGCCCGGCGTGAACCTGCCGATGGAATGGCGGTTGCTTGGCTTCATGATCGCCACGTCGGGCCTCTTCACCTTCGGCTGGACCACGGGCATCCTGGTGGGCATCGTAAACCGCTTCTTCCAGTCGGCGCCGGACCTCCCGCCACCAGCGATGCGTAGCGACTTGGCGCTGCGGGCAAGTGTTGACAAGTATCCGGCGGATGATGGCGTGATGGCTGAACCAGCCGGCCGCGATATCCCTCGCTGAAAGGAGCATGCGGCATGAGCGTCAAGCAACTCTTCGATTTGCACGACAAGGTGGCCCTGGTCACCGGCGGTTCGCGTGGGCTGGGCCTCACGATGGCCGAAGCTTTGGGTGAAATGGGCGCGCGCGTGGCGCTGGTGGCGCGCAAGGCCGATGAGCTCGAATCGACGCGCGCAATGCTCGCGGGCCGGGGCATTGACTGCCTTGCCGTCGCCGGCGACCTCGCAGTACCCGCGACCAGCGTCCGCGTCGTCGACGCCGTGCTGCACAAGTGGGGGCAGATCGACATCCTCGTCAACAACGCCGGCGCCAACTGGGCCGCGCCGGCGGAGGACTATCCCGACGACGGTTGGCGCAAGGTGATGGCACTGAATGTCGACGCGCAGTTTGCGTTGTCGCGCGAAGTGGGCAAGCGCTCGATGATCCCGCGCCGCACCGGCAAGATCATCAACATCGCGTCCATTGCCGGACTCTTCGGCAATCCGCCGGCCTGGCAGATGCAGACGATCGCGTACAACACCAGCAAGGGCGCGCTCGTCAACCTCACTCGCGCACTCGCCGCGGAATGGGGTCGCTACAACATCAACGTCAATGCCATCTGTCCGGGCTTCTTTCCGTCGAAGATGACCAAGACCACGCTCGAGCGCATCGACCGCGCCGTGATCGAATTGACGCCCCTGGGTCGGCTGGGCAACGACGACGACCTGCAGGGTGCCGTCGTCTTCCTTGCGTCGGAAGCGTCCCGGCATGTGACGGGGCAGGCTTTGGCCGTGGACGGGGGATGCACGATTGTCTGATGCCGGCGCATCCGCCAACGTCGGTGCGCGGCTGGTGACGCCGGCACAACCGCTCGACACCAGTCGCCTGCAGGATTACCTGCGCACCGTGCTGGGTACCGCCGCGTCCGTGGAGGGCATCCGGCAATTCCAGGGCGGGCAATCCAATCCCACCTACCGCGTCACCGTCGGCGCGCAGCATTTCATCGTGCGCCGCAAGCCGTCGGGCGCCCTCTTGCCTTCCGCGCATGCCATCGAGCGCGAGTATCGCGTGATGGCGGCGCTGGCCGCCACCGCCGTGCCAGTGCCGCGCATGGTCGCGCTGTGCGCCGATGCGGCGATCCTCGGCACGCCGTTCTTCGTGATGGAATACGTCGAAGGTCGCGTGTTGTGGGATCCCACGCTCCCCGACATGGCGCGTGACGCGCGCGCCGCGCACTACGACGAGCTCAATCGCGTGCTGGCGGCATTGCACATGGTGGACATCGACCGCGCCGGCCTCGCCGACTTCGGGCGTCACGGCCAGTACATCGAACGCCAGGTCGCGCGCTGGTCGAAGCAGTATGCCGCGGCCGGTATCGCACCCATCCCTGCGATGGAACGCTTGATCGAATGGCTGCCGTACCACATTCCGCCCGGTGACGAGACCAGCATAGTCCATGGCGACTATCGCCGCGACAACGTGATCTTTCACCCGAGCGAACCGCGGGTGCTCGCCGTGCTCGACTGGGAGTTGTCCACGCTCGGCCATCCACTCTGCGACCTCGCCTACCAGGTGATGGCGTGGCGGCTCACGGGCGGGCAGTTTCGCGGCATTGCCGATGCGGACCTGCCAACATTGGGCATTCCGACGGAAGTCGAATACGTTGCCGCCTACTGCCGCCGCACCGGCCGCACCGGCGTCGAGCATTTCGAGTTCTACCTGATCTTCAACATGTTCCGGATCGCGGCGATCCTGCATGGCGTCCTGGCGCGCGCCCAGCACGGCAACGCGGCCAGCGACGACGCCGTCGCCACGGGCGGCCGGGCACGGCTGGTGGCCGATGTGGCGTGGGCCATGGCGCAGCGCGAACTTCACTGAGGAGCACCACGATGGACTTCACCCATAGCGAACGCGTACGCGACCTGCAGGACCGGCTCACGCGCTACATGGCCGACCACATCTATCCGGCCGAAGCCCTCTATGCCGCCGAGGTCGATGCCAACCGGCGCGCCGGCAATCCGTGGATAGCCACGCGCATCATGGAGTCGCTGAAGGCGCGGGCGCGCGCGGAGGGGTTGTGGAACCTGTTCCTGCCGCAATCGGCACTGGGCGCCGGCCTCACCAACGCCGAATATGCGCCGCTGTGCGAGATCATGGGGCGTTCGTGGATTGCGCCGGAGGTGTTCAACTGCAACGCGCCCGACACCGGCAACATGGAAGTGCTGGTGCGCTATGGCACACCCGAACAGCAGCAGCGCTGGCTCGTGCCGCTGCTCGCCGGCGAAATCCGGTCGGCGTTTGCGATGACGGAACCCGACGTGGCATCGAGCGACGCCACCAATATCGCCGCATCGATCAAGCGCGATGGCGACGACTATGTCGTCAACGGCCGCAAGTGGTGGACCACCGGCGGGCCGGATCCGCGCTGCCGCATCCTGATCCTGATGGGCCAATCCGACCCCGACAATGCCGACCGGTATCGGCGCCAGTCGATGATCCTGGTGCCCGTGGATACGCCCGGCGTGACGTTGCTGCGCACGTTGTCGGTGTTCGGTTACGACGACGCGCCGCACGGCCACGCCGAATTCGATTTCGACAACGTGCGCGTGCCTGCCACCAACATGCTGCTGGGTGAGGGTCGTGGATTCGAAATCGCGCAGGGCCGGCTCGGGCCGGGGCGCATTCACCATTGCATGCGCCTCGTGGGCCAGTCCGAGCGTGCGCTCGAATTGATGTGCCACCGCGCCGCCACGCGCACCGCGTTCGGCAAGACGATTGCCGAGCGCACCGTGACGCAGGAACGCATCGCGCAGGCACGCATCCTGATCGACCAGGCGCGGCTGCTCGTTCTTCATGCGGCGTGGAAGATGGACACCGCCGGTAACAAGGCGGCGCGCAAGGACATCGCCATGATCAAGGTCGTTGCCCCCAACGTGGCCTGCCAGGTGCTCGACTGGGCCATCCAGGTGCACGGTGCCGCCGGGGTCAGCGACGACGTTCCGCTGGCATTTTTCTACGCGCAGGCACGCTCGCTGCGCTTTGCAGATGGTCCCGACGAAGTGCATCGCAACCAGATCGCCCGCCTTGAACTGTCGGCATTGCGCGAGGCGCACTGACGCCATGCGCGGCCGCGCGGCGGGCACGCCGACCCCGGCCAACTGGCGCCGGATTCGCGCCTGAACGATAATCGCGCGTGCGCCGGCAGCGCCACGCGCGCCTGACGGCGTGGTTGGACGACGCGGCGCTGCCGACGGCATACCTCGCCGCGCCCATGGAGAATGACTCGATGTTGTTGCATCCGTTGAAATGGCTCGCCGCGGCAACACTGCTCGCCGGCTGTGCGGCCGCGCCCACAACCTTGCCGGTTCGCCACGATTCAACGTCGGGGGTGCCGGACATTTACGTCAATGCGCTGTCGTATCCGGAGCGCCTGCGCCCGGTGCCGGGGGATACCGGTGCCTGGCGTTGGCGCGATCCCGATGTCGATTTTCGGCAATACCAATCGTTGCTGGTTGAACGCATCCGCGTGAAGCTCGATGCGTCGTCGCCAGCGGCAGATCCCAACGAATTGAAGGCGCTGACCGACTATTTTCACACCGCGATCGAAGGCGCCGTGTCGCCTCCTTACGCCATTGCGCGCGAAGCCGGCCGCGGCGTTCTGCGCTTGCGCATCACGATCGTCGACCTGATTGCCACCAACCCTGAAGTAAGTGTGGTGGTCCTGCGCACCCCCTACGCCACGATTCCCGATATGCTCTCCTCGGCGGCAACCGGTCGCCCTGCCGGCGCCGCGCCGTACCTCGGCCAGACCGGCATCGCCGTGCAGTTCATCGATGGCGCCGCCGATCGCGTCGTGGCCGAGTTTGCCGATGTCCAGTTCGGACGCAAATACGACGTCAACGCCACGGGCAGCGTCACCAGCGCCGTCACGTCCGGTGTCACCAACTATCTCAACGCCTACTCGACGTGGGCCTACACCCAGCAAGCCTTTGACCGGTGGTCGCTGCAGTTGCGCCGCCGCCTGGACCAGATCAACGGCCGCGCGTCGGGTTGATGGCATCGCCTCCAGGCCCCGCACGTTGCCTGGATGCTGCGCGAACGCATCCCCTTTCATGATTTCGCCTGACATGGTTTCACGCACGCGCGTTTCCGCTCACAATGCAGATTGCACGAGGACATCGGTGATCGCGGGAAGAAGCACCGTGATGCGCAGGGTTGCAAGCGGCATCCGGTGTGGCTGACATGATCGGGTAAGCCATGAATGGAATTTCGCGCTGGGTAAGCGAATGGGTGGCCCGGGTTCGGCGGTGGATGCGCAACCGATCCGGCACGGCACCCCCAGAGCACCTGCCCGCGGGTGATGGTCCCCTTCGGCAGGGCGATGCCGTTGACCGACCCCGGCCCGAGGGCGGCATCCAGCCACGATCCGCCCAGACATTTGCGCTTCCACTTTCCGCCGATGCTGCGAGGACGCTCGACCCCCACCTGGGCCTCGCCTGGGCGCTGATCGGTGTCAAGGACTGGCAGCAGCTCAAGTCGCGCTTCGGCATCGACCAGCAAAGCAAGTTGTCGCAAAGCCTGCCGCTACTCCTTGAACTCAACTCGCGCGCGACAGGCAACGATGTACTGCGATCCGCGCTGACCAAGCTCAATCTCGACGTTCCCGAGTTCTATTACAAGGAGCGCGAATCCAACGCGGCATTGTCGTTCGTGACGGCCCGCATCGCCCTCGTTCCCGGTGACCCAAGCCAGATACAGGACAGGGAGCGCGGCAGGGTGTCGCTGGATGAGCAGCTGCTTGCGATCCTGCAGAGCAACGTCGTGCGCCGGATCAGCATCGCGCGATCGCATCAGCCGTGCCTCAAGGAATCCACGCGCGATATCGGCCTCCTTCCCGGTCGCAGGCACAAGGGACATCCGCTTTCGGGAAATGGCATCGTCATCGGCATCATCGACGACGGCTGCGCATTCGCCCATCGCCACTTCCTGCGCACCGCAATGGTGGGTAATCGCCGCATCCACATGACGCGCGTGATGCACCTGTGGGATCAATCGGTCACCGCTTCGACCGCGGATCAGAACGTGGGCTGGTCGAGCACGCCCCCGCTTCCGTATGGGCGCGAAATTGGCCGCGTTGCGATCGATAAGGCGATCGGACCAAGGATCGCCGCCGGTGACCGGGTCGAGGAAGACGCCATCTACGAAGTCCTCAACTATCAGGTCGGCACCACAGGGCAGATGGCGTCACACGGCACCCACGTGATGGACATCGCCGCCGGCAACGGGTACTCGGCGATGGGCACCGAAGGCGTCGCGCCGCAAGCAGAGATCATTTTCGTGCAATTGCCCGCAATCGATATCGACAAGCCCGGCCCCGCGCTGGACCAGCATATCGTCGATGGCGTGGCGTATATCTTCAACAAGGCCGGCACGAAGCCCGCCGTCGTCAATATCAGCTACGGCGGATATAGCGGGCCGCACGATGGAACCAGCGCCTGGGAGCTCCAGATCGACGCGTTGCTGGCACAGGACAATCGGGCCGTGGTCGTTTCTGCCGGCAACGGGTTCGAGGCCGAGTGCCATGCATCCGGCGAAATCGCGGCCGGGACTGCGCGATCATTGCGCTGGATCATCAAGCCGGAAGACTCGACACACAACGATATCGAGGTCTGGTACGACGGCGCCGCGACGCTGGCGATCGAATTGACCGAACCCGACACCGGCAACACCTACGGCCCCTTTACGTCGGGAGCGCACGAATTCCTGTTCCAGCCACTCGATGGCCGGACGATCGGGCACGTTGACCACGCCAGCCCGGGAAGCAACGGCGACTCGACGATACTGGTGACGCTCCACCCGACCGGAGAGAACTTTGGCGACGCGAACCTCGCCCCCGCCCGGTCCGGGGAGTGGATGGTCACGTTGAAGAACAGCGGCATCGTCGCCGCCCCATTCCACGCGTGGATCCAGCGCGACGATATCGGCCCGTCCGGCGGACGTCGGCAGCAGTCCCGTTTTGCACCACAGGATGTCGACCCCGGCATGACGATCGGGGATTTCGCGACGGGCCAGCATACGATTGCCGTGGGCGCCTACAACTCGCGCACGCACGAGATCGCCCGCTACTCGGCCTGTGGCCCGACCCGGCCCGGTCGCAACTTCAAGTCCCGGCCGAAACCCGACATCTGTGCACCGGCGGCCGAGGATGCTGCCGGTCGCGGCGTATTGTCGGCATCGTCACTGCGGGCGACACCCTCGCGAATGAGCGGGACCAGCGCATCGGCGCCCCACGTGACCGGACTGGTGGCGCTGATTTTCGAATACTCGATGAAGCATGGGGCGAAGTCGATCCATGCGGACACCATCCGTGCCAATCTGGCGGCTGCGGTGAACAGCGGGCTGCAGTTCAACCGGCACCAGGAGGCGGACGATCACATCGCGATCAAGCAGCGCGACGTCTGGGCCGATGTGATCGGCGAAGGCAGGGTCGATTTCGCCACCACGATGCACAATCTGTTCCCGTAGCTCCTCGCTCGGGGAGGACCTGCAGCGCGGCCGCGACGGCGCCGGCGGTTCAGGTCACTAGGACCACTCCTCCGCCGCGTGCTGCCATAGCCAATCCAGCGCCGTTTTGGGCGGATCGACTTTGCCACCGGTAACGGTGCTTTTGCTGCGGTCGATGTAGTGAGCCGCGAGATCCTTGCCGAGCGCCCGGCCCTGCTCGATGTCCACCCGATAGTGCAGCCCCGCCACAACCCTGTTTTCACCGATGCGGTTGGCGAGGGCGTCGAGTTGCGCCTTGATTTCGGGCGTGGCCCGGGTGTCGAGCAACTTCACCAGGATGGTCTTGACGAGGTGGCACTGGGTCGCATGACCCGCCGGATAGGAACCGTGTCCAGGCGTCTGCAGCACCGGTTGGACCAGCGACGATCGATCGGCAGGCCGCAGCACGCGGAAGTGATGCTTGAAGCGCTGGCCGATGGCCGAGGCAAATTCAAATGCCGTCGCCATGACCTCGAGCGTGAAACGGTGCCGGCCCGGTTGCAGGTTGAGCACCGTGGCGAAGAAGGCGTACGGATTGGTGACCTGGGTCAGGATTTCCGCCATCCGGTCGTCACGCAACGCCGCCATCTTGATGACGCGCTTGAATTCAATGTCCAGCGTATCACCGGGGGGCAATGGGCCGACAAACACGGCGCCTGAGGCGTAATCGTATTGCGGTCGCTCCAGTTTCGCGATGCTCGTGAATTGCGCGGTGGGGGTTCCTCCGACCGCGGCCGGGGGTGTCATGGCGAGCGACCACAACTCCGCCATGTCGGCACCCGTCGCGTCGAAGTACAGCCCGCCGCCGAGTTCGGATGCATACAGTCGTCCGCGCACCTCGCGCGACCAGCGGCGCATCGCGCCGGGAACATCGAGCACATAGTGCTCGAGATCGGGGCTGCCGTTGCCGAGGCCCCGGGCGATCTCCCCCTGCGTCGTCAGCAGTGCCCTGGCAAGCAGCGGGCTGGTCCGGTTGCCCGCGTAGGCGCCCAGGCCGGCGACGGCTGCACTTTCGGCGCTCTCTGCACTCTCCGCGCTTTCGGCGCTTTCCGCGCTCTCATTCGCCAACGGTATCCGCATCAAGGTCTCCCCGTGACAGCATCGCGATTCCAGCGAACAACCACGCAGGCAGCGTAGACCCTTTGTGATTCGATCTCAAGTCACGGCGGGACGCCCGCCTGCTGCAACGCGTTGCAGAACGCGCCGGCATAGGGCGCGCCGCTGCCGGGATAGAGGTGCCGGAACGCGCTGACTGTAAGTGTCGGCTCCAGCGAGAGCAGCTCGGTCGCGGCGATACGCGCCTCATCGACCCGCCCCGCGAGCGCCAGCGAAATCGTCAGCAGTTTGTGCGTCGCCGTGAACATGCGGTTCTCGCGTAATGAACGCTGCAGGAAGAGAACGGCCTGATCGTATTGACCAGCCGCTGCATACGCCGATCCCGCATGCGAAGTAAAGGCGTACATGTT